>NZ_JADPLO010000081.1:0-21625 GCF_015667765.1 Bacteroides sp. 1001302B_160321_D4
GTGGATTCTAACAAAAACAATGGGTGTTTTCTATCAAAAGTGGTAACAATATCGTTTGTTACCGAAATATCAAAGAATAGATTCTAAAATCATCATTTTATTTGGCGAAACGTAGTGATTGTCAAATATTATGCCATACAATAACACAACCATACGATCATATAGTTCCACTTAATCATTAAAATAATGAAATAAGTAGAATTATAAAGCCGCGTATATAATTTGAAAATAATAGACTTTAGATAAGTATTGTCAGATCATGATTTACAGGAATACCTCATCATAAGACGGAATAATCTTCGCATCGTAAACGTGAGTGACCGCAAATACATCGTCTTTCTTTATTAACAGCCAGTCTTTATCCTGATCATCCATATTGGTATGTATAAGGACAAATAGCCCTTTGAGTTTATGCCCGTGTAACTTGAATTCAAGTATTCCATTTTTAATGGCAGCGGAAATGTTACGATTATTACCAACGTAAGCATAGGTTCCACTATCCCATATTTCCACCGTACCTGCTCCATAGTTACCTTCCGGTATAACTCCTTCAAAGTGCGCATAACTCAAGGGGTGGTCTTCTACTTCTATGGCCAACCTCTTATCTTTTGGATTCATGGAAGGTCCTTTAGGCACCACCCAACTTTTTAATACTCCATCTACTTCCAAACGAAAATCGAAATGAAAATGACTGGCATCATGCTTTTGAACAACAAAAACAGGCATTCGATTGGGAGTTTCCACCGTCTCCGCCATCGGTTCCGGTGTTTTACCGAATTGCCTTTTTGCCCGGTACTCTTTGAGGTTGATCATAGAGGCTTCAGCCGCCTGCTTTTCTACCATTTTGATATTTTTTCCTTCATCGGGAGAATTCTTTGCCATAATCTGTATTTTTTAGGTGAATAAAAAAACGAATGATTCAATGTACAACAATCAGTATATCTGTTTGTTTGTCGAAATTCATCTATTTTAATGGCTTTATAACTGCATTTAAGTTTGCTAACTTATTTTTATTCTTCTCCCTTTCTTACTGCCTGCATAGTGGGTACAAAAATCCCTTTCAATCGTCCTTTTATAAAAGTATAAAAGCAATTGGAAGGAAATGAATAAAAAGAGATTAATCGGATATCTGTTCGTCACGATGTCTGTTGGTTGTATTCAGGCGCAGGAACAGAAGTCTTCTGTACCCGAATACAAGCTATGGTACGACTGTCCCGCACAGGTATGGACCGAAGCATTACCCCTTGGGAATGGCCGTTTGGGGGCCATGGTATATGGAACACCAGGCACAGAACAAATACAACTAAACGAAGAAAGCATTTGGGCGGGACGTCCCAATAATAACGCCAATCCGGATGCACTGGAATATATTCCGAAAGTGCGTGAGCTGGTCTTTGCCGGAAAATACCTTGAAGCTCAGACACTGGCCACAGAAAAGGTAATGGCAAAGACTAATTCAGGAATGCCATACCAAAGTTTTGGTGACCTGCGAATCGCTTTTCCAGGTCATACACGTTATTCCAATTATTACAGGGAATTAAGTCTGGATTCCGCACGTGCAATCGTACGTTATGAAGTAGACGGAGTGCAGTATCAACGCGAAACGATTACTTCATTTACCGATCAGGTAGTAATGGTACGACTGACCGCCAATCGTCCCGGACAAATTACTTTCAATGCACAACTCACTTCGCCTCACCAGGATGTTATGATCGCTTCTGAAGAGGGAAACTGTGTGACACTCTCGGGAGTCTCTTCCTTGCATGAGGGGCTCAAAGGGAAAGTAGAATTTCAAGGCAGATTGACTGCTAAAAATAAAGGTGGGAAAATAGCTTGTGCCGATGGTGTCCTTTCCGTTGAAGGAGCTGATGAAGCTACGGTCTATGTATCTATTGCCACCAACTTCAACAATTATCAAGACATCACCGGTAATCAGACAGAGCGGGCTAAGAATTATTTGGCGAAAGCAATGGTTCATCCGTTCATTGAATCGAAGAAGAATCATGTTGATTTTTACCGACAATATCTGACACGCGTTTCTCTTGATTTGGGACGAGACCAATATGCGAATGTAACCACCGATAAGCGTGTGGAGAATTTCAAAAACACCAATGACACACATCTGGTTGCCACCTATTTTCAATTCGGACGTTATTTGTTGATCTGTTCTTCCCAACCGGGAGGACAACCCGCCAATTTACAAGGAATTTGGAATGACAAATTATTCCCTTCCTGGGATAGCAAATATACTTGTAACATCAATTTGGAAATGAATTACTGGCCTTCGGAAGTAACGAATCTAAGTGAACTGAATGAACCGTTATTCCGTCTGATAAAAGAAGTGAGTAACACAGGAAAAGAGACGGCTAAGATTATGTATGGAGCCAACGGATGGGTGTTGCATCATAACACGGATATATGGCGTATTACAGGAGCAGTTGACAAAGCTCCTTCGGGTATGTGGCCCAGTGGTGGCGCATGGCTTTGCCGACATCTTTGGGAGCGTTATCTATACACCGGAGATGTGGAATTCCTGCGTTCTGTCTATCCGATACTGAAAGAGTCCGGACGTTTCTTTGATGAAATTATGGTGAAAGAACCCGTACACAACTGGCTGGTAGTCTGCCCCAGTAATTCACCGGAGAATGTACATTCGGGAAGTAACGGGAAAGCTACTACAGCTGCCGGATGCACCATGGACAACCAATTGATTTTCGATCTTTGGACAGCAATTATATCTGCTTCTCAAATACTGGATACAGATCAGGAGTTTGCCTCTCATCTGACACAACGTCTCAAAGAAATGGCTCCCATGCAGGTGGGACATTGGGGACAATTACAGGAGTGGATGTTCGACTGGGATGATCCGAAGGATGTGCACCGCCATATTTCTCATTTGTACGGACTTTTCCCCAGCAATCAGATTTCCCCTTACCGTACCCCCGAACTATTCGATGCGGCACGCACTTCTCTGATTCATCGTGGCGACCCGTCGACCGGGTGGAGCATGGGATGGAAAGTTTGCCTTTGGGCACGCCTGCTTGATGGCGACCACGCCTACAAGTTGATAACTGACCAGCTGACTCTCGTACGCAATGAAAAGAAAAAAGGAGGCACCTACCCTAACCTGTTCGATGCGCATCCGCCATTTCAAATTGATGGAAACTTTGGTTGTGCCGCAGGCATTGCAGAGATGTTGATGCAAAGCTACGACGGTTTTATATATTTGCTTCCCGCACTGCCTACCGTTTGGAAAGAAGGTTCTATCAAAGGAATCATTGCCCGTGGAGGTTTCGAACTTGATTTGAGTTGGAAAAACGGGAAAGTTAGCCGACTGGTTGTCAAATCTCATAAGGGAGGAAATTGTCGTTTACGTTCGCTCAACCCATTAACCGGGAATGGCTTGAAGCGTGCCAAAGGTGAAAATCCGAACCCTCTTTATGCAGTCCCCACCATTCCGGAGCCATTGATTAACGAAAAGGCCAACTTGAACAAAGTGGAAATTGCAGAGACTTACCTCTACGACCTACCTACCAAAGCAGGAAAAGAATATGTATTGATTGGAAAATAATAACTCGACCGATATGAACAAAAACTTATTGAAACTGATTGTCGCCTGTGGAACTGCTTGTTTCCTGGCTTGCGCAGCACCTCAAAAAACAGAAACGGAAAAATGGAGTGAACGCATGGCACGCTCCGAAATGAAACGTTTCCCCGAACCCTGGATGATTGAAAAAGCTAAAAAACCACGCTGGGGATATACCCACGGATTAGTAGTGAAATCCATGTTGGAAGAATGGAAACATACCGGGGACAGCGTATATTATGAGTATGCCAAAATATATGCAGATAGTCTGATCGATGCTGACGGACATATCAAAACCATGAAATATCTTTCATTCAATATTGATAATGTCAACGGTGGAAAGATTCTTTTCGATCTTTACGCACAGACCGGAGACGAACGTTACAAAATAGCCATGGATACTTTGCGCAAGCAAATGGCAGAGCAACCCCGTACCAGTGAGGGAGGATTCTGGCATAAATTGAGATATCCTCATCAAATGTGGCTGGACGGAATTTTTATGGCTTCTCCTTATCTGGTTCAATATGGTGCTACTTTTAATGAGCCCGCTTTATTTGACGAAGCAACAAAACAGATTCTTTTGATAAATAGCAAGACTTATGATCCTGCAACAGGGCTTTTTTATCACGGATGGGATGAAAGTCGCGAACAGAAATGGTCAAATCCTGAAACAGGTTGTTCTCCTAATTTTTGGAGTCGCAGTATCGGATGGTATGGAGCTGCTATTGTAGATGTACTGGACTTCCTGCCACAGGAAACAGCCGGACGCGACAGCATTATACAAATTCTGCAGGGATTGGCAAAAGCGATTGTGAAATACCAAGATCCTTCATCCGGAACCTGGTATCAGGTAACCGATCAGGGAGCACGTGAAGGTAATTATTTGGAATCATCTGCCACTGCCCTGTTTATCTATACGCTTGCCAAAGCTATCAATAAAGGATATATTGGCAACGAGTATATCGAACCGACACAAAAAGCCTTTGACGGAATGGTAAAGACATTTACCCGTTTGGAAGAAGATGGCAGCTATACAATTACCAATTGCTGTGCTGTTGCAGGATTGGGCGGAGATTCAAAAAGATATCGTGACGGCTCATTTGAATATTATATCAGTGAACCGATTATAGAAAATGATCCGAAATCGGTAGGTTCATTCATCTTGGCTGCTATTGAGTATGAGAAAATGACTAAAAAATAAACTAAAAACGATAAAATACAATGAGAAAATTCAAGATTATTCCCCTTTTGTTGCTGCTATTGACAATGGCAACTTCGGCTGCAGCACAGAAGAAAACACAAAAGACGTATATCCCCTGGGACAACGGCAAACTCGTAGTTTCCGAAGAGGGACGTTACCTGAAACACGAAAACGGTGCTCCTTTCTTTTGGTTAGGAGAAACCGGTTGGCTATTGCCCGAACGCTTGAACCGGGATGAAGCCGAATATTACCTGGAACAATGCAAACGTCGCGGATACAACGTGATTCAGGTTCAAACGTTGAACAATGTTCCGTCTATGAATATCTACGGACAATATTCGATGATTGACGGATACAACTTCAAAAACATCAATCAAAAAGGCGTATACGGTTATTGGGATCACATGGATTACATTATCCGTACAGCAGCCAAGAAAGGTCAGTATATCGGCATGGTCTGCATTTGGGGAAGCCCGGTGAACCGGGGCGAGATGACTGTAGAACAGGCAAAAGCATACGGCAAGTTTTTGGCAGAGCGTTATAAGGACGAACCGAATATTATCTGGTTTATCGGTGGAGATATCCGTGGCGACGTGAAAACTGCTGAATGGGAAGCTTTGGCAACCTCTATCAAAGCTATCGACAAAAATCACCTGATGACATTCCATCCACGTGGAAGAACAACTTCCGCAACTTGGTTCAATAACGCTCCCTGGTTGGATTTCAACATGTTTCAAAGCGGACATCGTCGCTATGGACAACGTTTCGGAGATGGTGACTACCCTATCGAAGAAAATACGGAAGAGGATAACTGGCGTTTTGTAGAACGCAGCCTGGCCATGAAACCCATGAAGCCTGTGATTGACGGTGAACCGATCTATGAAGAAATACCTCATGGTCTGCACGATGAAAACGAACTGTTGTGGAAGGATTATGACGTACGTCGTTATGCTTATTGGTCTGTATTTGCAGGTTCTTTCGGACATACTTACGGTCATAATTCCATCATGCAATTTATCAAACCGGGTGTAGGTGGTGCTTACGGTGCAAAGAAACCTTGGTATGATGCGTTGAATGATCCGGGCTACAATCAGATGAAGTATCTGAAAAACCTGATGTTGACTTTCCCGTTCTTTGAACGCATACCCGATCAGTCTATCATCACAGGACAGAATGGAGAACGTTATGACCGCGCTATCGCTACACGTGGAAATGATTATCTGATGGTATACAACTATACCGGACGTCCGATAGAAGTTGATTTCAGCAAGATTAGCGGCGCGAAAAAGAATGCTTGGTGGTACACCACGAAAGATGGTAAACTGGAATACATCGGAGAATTTGATAACGGAGTGCACAAATTCCAGCACGACAGTGGTTATTGCAGTGGAAACGATCATATTCTGATTGTAGTGGATAGTAGTAAGAACTATGTGGAGAAGGCCTGGACAGAATTACCAAATGCACAACAAAAATGGGCTAAATAATTTTGTATTATTAGGCACAGATTACACGGATTTTACGGTTTTCAGAATGACAGATAAGTAAAACAACAGCATTAATCCGTGCAATCCGTGCCTAAATTTATTATATAAACGAATTATGAGAACATACTTATGAATAAAAGAATAGTATCATTTTTCTTTCTTCTGCTCTTTGCAGGTTCACTATACGCAGCCATAGGTATCACTGACCTGCGAACGGAGCAGTTGAAAAATCCGGCAGGTATCGATGTGCGCCAACCCCGATTGAGTTGGCGCATCGAATCGGATGAACAGAATGTGATACAAACTGCGTATCACATTCTTGTCGCATCTTCCCCGGAGCTATTGGAACAAGGAAAAGGAGATATTTGGGATTCAGGAAAGATTGAATCTGACGCTTCCCAATGGATCACTTATCAGGGAAAAACATTAAAATGTAATGCCTCCTACTATTGGAAAGTGAAAATAGACACCAACAAAGGTGCAACAAATTGGAGTGCTCCGGCTTTCTGGACCACCGGACTATTTAATGAAGCGGACTGGCAAGGGCAATGGATCGGCTTGGACAGGGCCGCTCCCGGAGACAGCGAAACACAATGGAGCCGTTTGGCAGCCCGTTATCTCCGTAAAGAGTTTGCAGTAAAGAAAAGTGTGAAACGTGCCACAGTACATATCGCCGGAATGGGATTGTACGAGTTGTTTATCAACGGACAACGCATCGGCAATCAAGTACTGGCACCTGCTCCTACCGACTACCGGAAAACAATTCTGTACAACACATACGATGTTACTTCACTGCTTCAAACAGAAAATGCTATTGGAGTAACTCTTGGAAATGGTCGCTTCTATACGATGCGTCAGAACTATAAACCGTATAAGATACCGACTTTCGGTTATCCTAAACTCCGGTTGAATCTGATTGTGGAATATGCAGACGGCAGCAAAGAAACGATTGCTACAAACACTTCATGGAAATTGACTACTGAAGGTCCTATCCGTAGCAATAATGAATATGATGGCGAAGAATATGATGCTCGTAAAGAGCTAGGAGCCTGGACTCAAACCGGATATGATGACAAAAACTGGATGCCGGCCCAACGTGTCAGTATTCCTTCAGGAACATTGCGTGCACAAATGATGCCGGGCATGAAAGTTACAGAAACCCTGAAGCCCGTTTCTATAAAAAAGCTTGGTAACAAATATATCCTGGATATCGGTCAGAATATGGCGGGCTGGGTACGTTTCCGGATAAAAGGACAGGCTGGCGATAGCATCCGTCTCCGTTTTGCAGAAAGTCTGCAAGACAATGGCGAACTTTATACAAGAAACTTCAGGGATGCCCGTTCTACAGATGTATATGTTGTCAGCGGACGCGAAACAAAAGATGCTACCTGGGCACCTCGTTTTATTTATCATGGGTTCCGTTATGTAGAAGTCAGCGGTTATCCGAATGCGAAGGCAGAAGATTTCGTTGCCGAAGTAGTAGAAGATGAAATGGAGCATATCGGTACTTTCAACTGTTCTGACGAAACTCTGAATAAAATTATCCGTAATGCATTTTGGGGAATCCGGAGCAACTATAAAGGGATGCCGGTTGACTGTCCGCAACGGAATGAACGCCAACCATGGTTGGGTGACCGTACCATGGGCTGTTGGGGAGAAAGCATGCTTTTCGATAATTACGCCATGTATACCAAATGGACGCGTGATATCCGTGAAGCACAACGGGAAGACGGCTGTATTCCTGATGTAGCCCCGGCATACTGGAACTACTACTCGGACAATGTGACCTGGCCTGCCGCTTTACCAATGGCCTGCGACATGCTTTTCACAAACTTTGGAGATAAACGTCCGATCGAAGAGAATTATCCGGCTATCAAGAAGTGGGTATCTCATATCCGGGAATACTACATGACAGAAGATTTTATCATCACCAAAGATAAATATGGTGACTGGTGCGTTCCGCCCGAATCACTGGAGTTAATTCATAGCAAGGACCCTTCCCGCAAGACTGACGGAGCTCTGATCGCAACCGCTTATTATCTGAAAGTATTAC
Source organism: Bacteroides sp. 1001302B_160321_D4 (assembly GCF_015667765.1). Taxonomy (NCBI): domain Bacteria; kingdom Pseudomonadati; phylum Bacteroidota; class Bacteroidia; order Bacteroidales; family Bacteroidaceae; genus Bacteroides; species Bacteroides sp. 1001302B_160321_D4. The sequence goes on from NZ_JADPLO010000081.1 coordinate 8,328, forward strand.
AACTGATGCACCGCTTTGCAAGCCTGCAAGGGCTGAAAGCTGACGCAGAAGAATGGGAAGATTTGGAACATCGCATGAAAGACGCATTCAATGCCCGTTTTCTACACATAAAAGAAGGTACTTCTCCCGTACCGGGACATACCTTATATCCGGACAGTATTTTCTACGGTAACAACACAGTTACTGCCAATATCTTGCCACTTGCTTTTGGTCTAGTGCCAAAGAACTACATCAATGAAGTAGCTAAAAATGCCGTAACTTCCATTATTACAACCAACAAGGGACATATAAGTACCGGAGTGATCGGTGTACAATGGTTATTGCGTGAATTGAGCCGTCGCGGGCATGCCAATGTTGCTTATCTACTGGCTACCAATAAAACATATCCTTCCTGGGGATATATGGTTGAAAAAGGTGCTACCACTATTTGGGAGTTATGGAACGGTGACACGGCAAATCCTGAAATGAATAGCGGTAATCACGTGATGCTTTTAGGTGACTTATTGCCTTGGTGCTTCAATAACTTGGCAGGTATCCGTGCGGACCGCTGGAAGTCCGGTTACAAGCATATCGTCTTCCAGCCGGCTTTTGAAATTCAGGAGTTGAGTAACGTGGATGCATCGTACATGAGTATCTACGGAAAAATAACCAGCCGATGGACAAAGACTCCCACACATTTGGAATGGGATATCGAACTTCCCGCCAATACGACGGGGGAAGTACATCTTCCGGATGGACGGAAAGAAAAAATCGGTTCGGGAAAATATCATTTCAGTGTAGACATTCCCACCCGGAATACGGCTATTCTGACTGATGAATTTCTGTATGAAAACGCTTCTTTCCCCGAATGTCACGGAGCTACGATAGTAGAGCTGAAAAATGGTGATCTCGTAGCCTCTTTCTTCGGAGGAACCAAAGAGCGCAATCCGGATTGTTGCATCTGGGTATGTCGTAAACCTAAAGGCTCTAAAGAATGGACCACCCCCAAACTTGCTGCCGATGGTGTGTTTTCACTCAAAGACCCACAAGCAGTATTAGCCGGAATCGATTCAACCTGTACCCCGGTGAAAGATGCAAAAGGAACACTTATTGCCCGCAGAAAAGCTTGCTGGAACCCGGTTCTTTTCCAGATTCCCGGAGGTGACCTGATTCTGTTTTATAAAATAGGTTTGAAAGTGAGCGACTGGACAGGATGGCTTGTCCGTTCACGCGACGGAGGAAAAACCTGGAGCAAACGCGAAGCGCTTCCAAAAGGTTTTCTTGGACCTATTAAGAATAAACCGGAATATATCAATGGGCGTATCATCTGTCCTTCCAGTACGGAAGGAAGTAACGGATGGCGTGTCCATTTCGAGATTTCCGATGATAAAGGCAAGACCTGGAAGATGGTCGGACCACTGGATGCCGAGTTATCTGTCCCCACCCAAAATCGTAAAAAGGGAGGTGTGAATGTGGATGACCAGGAAGGCGGAGAAGCGATCAAAGGAGAAGGAGCCAAACCTGTTTATGCAATACAACCCAGTATTTTGAAGCATAAGGATGGAAGATTACAGATACTCTGCCGTACACGTAACGCACAGGTAGCAACTGCGTGGAGCAGTGATAATGGTAACACATGGAGTAAAGTAACGCTGCTGAATGTCCCGAATAATAATTCCGGTACAGATGCCGTGACAATGAAAGACGGTAGACATATCCTTATCTACAATAATTTCTCTACATTGCCCGGAACTCCGAAAGGTCCGCGTACTCCGCTCTGTGTGGCCGTTTCAGAAGATGGTATCAATTGGCAGCCTGTTCTTACATTAGAAGATAGTCCGATCAGCCAATACTCTTACCCTAGCATTATTCAGGGAAAAGACGGGAAGCTGCATGCCATTTACACATGGCGCCGTCAACGAATTAAATATGCAGAGATAGATCCGACGAAGTTTTAAATTTTGAACGATCATCTGAATGAGATCGACCGCTCCTTTGCCCGCAAAAGAGCGGTCGATTCTTGTATTTATCCATTTTATACTTTACATTTGCCAATAAATAAAAAATAACGATGGCAGATAATTACATAGAGAGACAACAGGAACAATACGAAGCCCGAAAAGCTGCTTGGAAACAAGCACAAAAATATGGTAAGAAGAAACTAACAGCAGTACGTCCGGCTGAATCGGAATCCCCCACTCCAATGGCTTCAAAGTCAGATGGTTCAAAAAAAAGAGTATTTGTAACTGGAGGAGCAGAAGGAATTGGCAAAGCAATAGTAGAAGCTTTTTGCCTGGCTGGAAATCAAGTTGCCTTTTGTGATATAAACGAAACATCGGGACAGGAGACTGCGAAGGCAACCGGGGCTATATTCCATAAGGTCGACGTAAGTGATAAAAACGCACTTGAAAGTTGTATGCAAACCATTCTTGCCGAATGGAACGATATTGATATTATTGTCAACAACGTCGGTATCAGCAAATTTTCTTCTATCACAGAAACAAGTGTAGAGGATTTCGACAAAATTCTTTCTATTAACCTGCGTCCTGTATTCATCACTTCCCGGCTGCTTGCCATCCATCGTAAAAAGCAGCCCTCTCCCAACCCATACGGCCGAATTATAAATATCTGCTCTACACGTTATCTGATGAGTGAACCGGGAAGTGAAGGGTATGCAGCTTCGAAAGGTGGTATCTATTCTTTGACTCATGCATTGGCTTTGTCTTTATCTGAATGGAATATCACCGTAAATTCCATTGCTCCGGGATGGATACAGACCCATGATTATAATCAACTCCAACCGGAAGACCATTCACAGCATCCTTCACGCCGGGTAGGTAAACCGGAAGATATTGCCCGCATGTGTCTGTTTCTCTGCGAGGAAAACAATGATTTCATCAATGGAGAAAACATCACTATTGACGGGGGAATGACGAAAAAGATGATTTATATATCTTCGGACGCAACATAAACATCATTACGAATTCATGTTATATACTTCTGGATACAAAACAGATAAGGCTTTGTAAATAGCTGAATTTATTTCTATTTTTTCAGAGCCCTTTTCTAATTTTATCCCGGGTTCTTTTTGAGAAAGATAACTTCTCATACTCTGCCCATCTGTAAAATGATAAGCATCGAAAGCCATATCAATATATCCCCAATATTGATTTAATGGATGTTGTAAAGTTGCACCACGTACTCCATTTATATATGATTTCCAATTAGGATTACTAGTGCAGAACAAATCATTGGTTTTAATGGCTTCTACCATACAAATTGCTCTAAGAGCAATACTATTCATTATCTCTTTCAAATCAATATCTAAACTCATATCATAGAACTTGTCTAAACAATAAAGTTTCATTTGTTTAGTACTTGTTATATTTCCGTGCACCTGCCATTCTTGGTGGGTATGATATCTATATCCTAATTCCCATAATGAAAAAAGAAAATCCAAATTACCCACTGTTCCGGCTTCTAATCCTATTTGCAATTTGGGATGTATCTCCGAGCTGTATAAAATATCCAGAACATCAGTCCTTGCATATTCTTTTAATTGCTCAAGGATAATATGTGAATCTCCAGAATTGAGACAAAGTAGTGCCATCAAAAAAGTATCATGTGGAAGAGTATTCCATAATGACAAAACCTTTTCTTCAGCTGTTCTACCTTCTATATCGTTGCATCCCCATGCCGGACGCTGTTTTCTTATAGCATAACCTAAAGAACTAAAAGTGTCTGATAGTTCCGATTTCTTAAAAATAGAATCAGCCTGTTCTAAAAGACTAACTGTTTTTCCTTTTATACGAATATCAGGCACTTCCAACTGTGGATATAGTAACCTCAGAATCTCATATTGTTTTTGATTTTCCCACTCTAATAGTGCATCTTTATCTATTGCATTGTATATTGCCTTGAATGAACTAATTTTATATATTTCCTCCCATTTTCCGCATTTTTTCAATGCAGCCTCACAAAATATCCAATAATCTCTATAATTAGTAATTGCGTTATTAGCAATACAAAGCCATACATTGGTTTTATATTCAAAATATACCGAAGTATTAGATAACAAAGACTCAATAGTATAAATTGACTTTATAAAAGAATCAACAGAATTAAATAATTCCGCTATTAAATCAGGACGTCCTTGTTCATATAAAGTAAAAGATAGCCTTGAGAGAGTGGCTAATTTTTTATATACTACATATTCACACTTGTCTCTTATAGTTTCTCTATCCTTACGAGTTATCTGATATCCGTGTTGTAAGAACAGAACTAAAAAGCTATGTGGGCTACTTTTTCTGCTATTTTTATTGAATAAGTCAAAGTGAAACACTATCTTTGTAACAGATATAATAATATCTATTATAATCATATTTGTTACTTATCAGATACAATGATATGTCTTTATTATACAACTTTGATATAGATACGCCCGAAGATATTCTGCAGTTACTTGCCTGCAATTTACAAAAGAGGCGATTGGAGAAAGGACTTTCAAGAGATGCTTTATCCAAGTTAAGTGGCGTTCCTTCTCCCACTATAGCTAAGTTTGAACAGAAGTTTTCTATTTCATTGAGCTCTTATGTGGCATTAACAAAAGCATTAGGATATTCCAAAGACGTAAAGGCACTTCTTGCAGAACCACTTTACAGTACAATGGAAGAATTGGACGTTATCAATAAAAATAAAAACAGGAAGCGAGGAAGAAATGAAATTAGTAAATAAGTTATCGGTACTTTATCGTGATCAAAAGATAGGAGAACTTACCATGACACACGATAACCGATGTTGCGCTTTCCAGTACGATAAGAAATGGCTGATATCAGGCTTTTCTATCTCTCCATTAGACTTACCATTAGAATCTAGTTTATTCATCGCCAAACCAGAACCTTTCTGGGGAAATTTTGGAATATTTGAGGATAGTCTCCCTGATGGATATGGTCGTTATTTGTTGAATCGTTTACTCAAAAAACAAGGTATAAATGATGCTTTGCTTACACCTATTCAGCGATTAAGTATAGTGGGAATTTCGGGAATGGGAGCACTTAGTTACGTGCCGGAATCTTATATTGGAGAAGAAAAATCTCTACCTGACTTGGACAACTTACAACAAATGGCTCTGGAAGTACTTTCAGAAAAATCTGAAGAAGGCGAAGATATTTTATATTTCAATAGTGGTAATTCCGGTGGCTGCCGTCCTAAATGCTTGTGGCATGATCGTGAAGGTGCATGGTTAGTGAAATTCCGCCATACATATGATCCGAAAGATATGGGGAGAATGGAATATAAATATAATGAAGTAGCTCGTAAATGTGGAATAAATGTTCCTGATTACAAGTTATTAGATGGCAAATATTTTGCCAGCAAACGTTTTGATATAGAGAATGGAAAACGACTACACATTGCTACTGCTGGTGCGTTACTCAATGAATCAATATCAAATCCAAAACTAGATTACAAGGTATTGTTACACTTAACAGGATATTTGACACAAGATTCACAACAAGTTGATGAAATGTTCCAACGCATGGTGTTTAATGTACTTACAGATAACAAAGACGACCATGTTAAAAATTTCAGTTTTATTTGTCGCGAAGGAAAATGGTCATTAGCACCTGCTTATGATTTAACTCTCTGCAAAGAGGGGTATCACGGTGAACATGCTACTTCAGCAAATAACAAAGGAAATCCGGATATTGAAGATATGTTGGCGGTCGGTGAAAGTATCCGTATACCCCGAAGAAAAGGAATGGAGATCATCAACCACATGATTAATCATTGCCAAGAGATTCTTTCAACACGTTTCGAGTAACTTCCGCTCCTGTCTTCACAATCGAAGCAGCATGATGGAACTCCAACATATCATACGTATCGCCGGAAATCTGAATTAAGATATCCGGCTGACAACGTTCTATCTGGTAACGAGTGATTTGTTGCATCATCATTCTCGAAGATTCTGTCAACAGATTATAAGGAGATACTTTCTTTTTCTTTCCGGTATCAATGGGTGCATTCACATCGACAGCTATCAGAATGTCTCCTTCAGTGCGTTGCACATGACTCAATGGAAGAGGATTCAGAATACCTCCATCAATCAATACCATACCGTCTTTTCTCAACGGACGGAAAAGCATAGGGATAGAAATAGACGCACGGATAGCTTCATGTAAGCTCCCTCTGTCAAACCTAACTTCCTGATCGCGGACAATATCCGTAGCCATCGCTACATAAGGGACAGGCAGGTCTTCGATATTCATGTCCGGAATAATTTGTTTCAGTTCTTTAATAAAACGGTCACCTTTCACTAATCCATCCCGGCTTAAGGTAAGATCCGCCAATTCCCACATTTTGCGTTTGTCCCAACTATACAGCCATTCTTTACATTCTTCCATTTTTCCTGAAGCATACATTGCTCCCACCATTGCTCCCATGGAACTTCCTGCAATGGAAGTAATCTCAAAGTTGTGACGAAGTAATTCTTCAATTACTCCTATATGTGCTATTCCACGTGCTCCCCCCATGGAAAGGACTAATGCTACTTTCTGCTTATCCATATCATATACATTTCTGTTAGCCATCTACAAAATAACACATTTTCTGCGAAAAAGATGTTTAGTAATCGTGAAGAAATAAATTATAGCAGTGTTTTAGGGGAACTAAAGCATAGCTTTAGATATGATAAAGCTATGCTTTGTCAGTTGCAAAGCATAGCTCTATTATATTCTTCTATTATCCCGGAGATTTTCCGGTTATGTAGGAGGTTAAGGGTTTACCTTCATTTTATTTCTTTCCTTGAGCCTTCTTTTCTGCGTTTCGCTTATTCACATAATCTTTGAACATCTGACGCCAGTTGCGACCATGCTCATTAAAATACTGTTCGCATTTGGTTTTATAAATTTCGAAGATAGCAGAAATCTGCTTCATATTCTTGTAGTCAATAGCCTGTTCGCGAGCCAGTTTCAACTGTTCTAGAACGAAAGCCGTTTCCTCCTCCGTCATATTGGGCACAATGGCCTGATAACCTTTCAAGGTAAAAGCAACTTTACCTACCGTGTATTTATCCAGGATTTGTTCAATCTGTTCTTCCGTCAATACTCTGTGTAAATCTTTCATTAGCCTTTCATGCACTTCTTTCGGCATAGCAGAATCTGCAATCATTTCACGGTCGAGCTTGGAAAGCGGTTTGCCTGTCAGAGGATTGATACCCTCGGGGATTGTTGTATAAGGGTGCTCATTGTGCCAGTCACGCACTTTACGAAGATGATTATAAATGGCAGTTACTGCAAAACCTGCTTTTTTATCATCGTTCAACTCTAAAGAAGCTACCCAGTCGATGGCTTTCTTTTCGAGAGAAGCATCTGATTTTAAATTAGCAAAAGCCTTCTTGTCAAAATAAGCAGCTACCTTGTCAAAAGAACGGATGGCGCCTTCAGGAAGCAAAGCTCCTTTTTCACCAAAACTATACATAGCGGATTCCGGTTCAATGGTGACCTTGCTTTCATCCAACATCTTTTTATCCAATTTGAATACTTCTGCGAAGAAGTCATAAACAGCATTCCGCTTATTCGGGCCAAAGTCATGTTTCTCTTTGGGAAGATGTACATTCGTTACTTTATCTTTTGCCTGGTAGAATCCGTAAATTCGTTGCAGATAAGGAAATTCAAGAGTAGGAACACTGGCCGTCCAGTCGCCGCCATCCGATACGATCAGTTGTGGACGAGGAGCAAAAGTAGCGGCTAATTCCGCATTACAGGTTCCTCCTGCAGATAGTTGAATAGGCATTCCGCTTTCGCAGGGACAACCACCGTCGAAGTGAGAAGCCAGGCTCACCACCGGAGCTGAAGCGGTGAAACGATCATCTAATACGCTCAACAATACAGTATGGGTACCTCCACCCGAACCGCCATTCGTACCGATACGGCTGGTATCAATGTCCTTACGGGAAGCAAGCATGTAGTCAAGAATCAGTAAGCCGTTCATTGCCTGAATAGTGTGCGCCGCACTACTACGGTGTGCCGCACTGCCCACTTGCAAAGCCGACTCTCCCCATCCGAACAAATCATAGTCTACACAAACAGCTCCCATACGTGCTAAAGTTCCCATACGTTGTTGTTGGTCTTCCCGATAACGTCCGCCACCAAAATGTCCGTTAGGGCAGATTATCAACGCATGTTTTCCTTTCGATTGGGGCGTATAGATAGAACCGCAAACGTATAACCCGGGAAGTGTTTCAAGCGCGAAATTCTGCACGGTATAGCCATCAAACTTACGTATCTTTGAAAGAATAGGTTTGGATTTGACACATTGAGCCAACAAAGGATCGATACCTAAACGCTGACGTACCTCTTTTTTCAGAGAATCGGCACGAAGTTGAAAAGACTGTCGGTCTGTATAGAGTGTATTCAGATAAGCCAGCATCTTCTCTCCGTCTGCATCTGTACGACGTGGATACTCGTATGCTTTCAGCTTATACATATTTCCTTTCTGCTTAACAAATTTATAATCGAAAGGTGCCAATACATTCGTCAAGGATTCTTCCACGGAATAAGGACGAATACGGAAATCGGCATAAGACAGCACTTTTCCCACCGTATCAATGTCATATTTCAAACGGACTCCGAAACGGTTCTGTATATCCGTCAGTACTTCATTCAAGGGACGGGCAAATTCCGTCTCGTATGTTTGCGTCTGGGCTTCGGCCGAAAGAGATGCGGCAAGAAGCATAGTAAAAAGGATTCGTTTCATTTATTTTTAATTTATGCAAGTTGTTTTTTCACCACAGATTACACAGATTTTCACAGATTTATTATTCTTATAATTTAGTCGAATTAAAAATCAGTGTTAATCTGTGGTATCTGTGATGCTTTTAATTACTTCACCATTGATGATTACGTCATCCATCGTGATACGTTCACAATTTTCGAAGATACATTTCTGTTTCCCTCCTTGAATATGAATATCACGCAAAACGATGTCAGATATCGGCGCTTCTTCCAAGCCCACTATTTTGATCGGAGTCTTTACGTTTGTCACAGTCATTCCGCTGATATGTACGTTACGGAATATCGGAGTGCGTTCACTCTTAGGTTCGGCAGGCATTTTACTGTATTTCAAATTCAATACGACAGCTTCCTGTTTAATGTTGCTCATTACGACGTTGCTGACACGAATATCTTCAACGACTCCTCCCCTTCCACGGGTTGACTTAATACGGATTCCACGATCTGTTCCGTCAAACACACAATTGGAAATAGTAACTTTACGCACACTCCCACTCATCTCGCTGCCGATAACAACGCCTCCGTGACCGGAAAGCATGGTGCAGTTGGTGATAGTGATATTCTCGCAAGGTACTCCCAAATGACGGGCCTGCGCATCTCTTCCCGACTTGATTGTGATGCAATCGTCTCCTACTGATATATGGCAGTCGCTGATATGTACGTTGCGGCAGGATTCCGGATTCACTCCGTCCGTATTTGGTGAGGGCGCATTATCTATGGTGATCCCCTTTATAGTTACATTGTCGCAAAACTCCGGATTGACCGTCCAGAAGGGAGAATTTATGATTTTCACTCCTTCAATCTTTACTTTCTTACAACGAACGGGCTGAATGAACGGAGGACGGAAAAAGCGACGTTGCAATGTATTTACATAATCCTTGTTCGTTTCAGCATAAATTGCTGTCGTATCATTTGCTGCATCCCACATGGACTGATATTTATTCACATCACGCATGCCATTGTCTTTCAAATCAATCATGACACGAAAGAACTCCATCCACCATTTCTTTCCTTGTCCGTCCAAAGTTCCTTCTCCTTTGATCGTAATATTCTCGGCATCTACCGCATAAATCAAAGGCTGGAAACTTTTCATCATCACTCCTTCATGACGAACCTCGACAAAAGGAAGATAGTCATCAAAGTTATCGGAAAAGAGCAAGGTAGCTCCGGCTTCCAACTCCAGTGTAATATTACTTTTCAGATGGATACTCCCCGTCAGGTAAGTTCCGGCAGGAAAGAAAAGAGTACCTCCGCCGCCACGGTTCAGACGGTCAATCGTTGAATTGATTAGCTTTGTATTAAGAGTCTTGCCATTTGCTTTTGCACCGGCCTTCAGCATATCTACACGCTCGGCACGAAGAACTGTGGTTGCACAGAAGCAAAGAAAGACAAAAAGAGTTGTTCGTAAATTCATAATCGATATTATTAAAGTATATTTCATCGTTTCCTTCTAAAAAATCATGCTAATAGAATCTTTTTTTCTTCCCAATGTTTGAAAACAATCATTGAGATGTTTTTTTCAAACATGCTACATGATTAAAATAAAGATGCTGCATGATTTTTTATACGAATACATTGTTTTTTAATTCTACAAATATATACAAAAAGGTTCTTTTATTTTGCACAAACCAATTGATATGTTCCGCTCTGTATTTCTTTCGGTTCTTTTCCGCCCGGGAGATAAACAACAGCGGTAGTATTCACCGGAACAGACACGTTTAAAGTGAAAGTCCCATTCTCACAAGTCCAGTCCACATTAATGGTACCGTATAAAGTTTCATACGACGCTTTGACATATTTCAAATCTCCCACAGGTTGGGGAGCGATGATGAACTTCTGATAACCTTGTTTTGGAGTGGTAGAAGGACGAATACCGACCAGTGAATTAAAGAACCATTCATCAATCTGTCCCATCATAAAGTGATTCCAGGAAGAACCTTGACGGGGGTCCCATTGCTCGGTCAAAGTTGTAGCGCCGAATTTTAACTGGAAACCATATCCGGGAGCTTCTTCATGATTGAACATTTTATAAATAAGTTCATGTTCCCCATTACGCGCCAATGTCTGAATCAGATAACGGTTTCCCACATCACCGGTAGTCAAACGGTTGCCATGTGCTTCCACATCTTTTATCAGATTCGCGAATACTTTCTCATTCAAATCTGCATCCGGTCGGTAGTTACCTTGTTCATCTGCATCCTGCGTCATTTGGAGGAACAGCGGAAGCGCATTACTACATTGGCTTCCTGTACCATATTGTGCCGTATCTTTATGAAGAAAACATTTATTAAATGCAACCATTATATCCTGTGCCAACGAAGTGTAATAATGAATGTCAAAGTCATTACCTACCATTTTCGCAGCTTGTACCAAATACATGACTGTCATGTAATAATGCGCAGTAGCCACCAAAGGAACGGGCGTATTCCGTGAGAATCCCGCACGAAAATCTCCGTAATCATACCAGTCTCCCAATCCGAAAGAAAGAATACCTTTATCTGCACGAGTCTTGAGATAATCCACGTAACGACGCATATTCGGATAATATTTCTTAATCAATGAATCGTCTCCATAAGTCTCATAGTACATAAAAGGGAAAATAACCAAAGAACCACCCCACTCCGGAGATTCGGCAAAAGCATCCATACCCGGACCTTCAAAAATCACGTATTCCGGAGCAGTTGTCGGCATGGCCCCGTTGGAATGTTGTGCATCTGCCATATTCTGCATAATCTGCGGAGCGTATGCTGTCAAATCATAGTTATACAACAAACCCGGACCATTCAGATGTACCTGTTCCAACCACCCTAGTTTCTCACGATGCGGACAATCCATAAACACAGATTGCATATTGCTGCGAACCGCTTTCTCGATCAATCGATGGGCAGCATTAAATATCCGGTTGGATGATTCGAAAGTGGAAACTTTTCTAGCTGAATTATAGACGAAACAGGATTGAATATTCTTTAATACAGGCAATTTCTGCGGATTCTTCTGTCCTTTTAAGACAGCCCCCTCTACCTGAATATATCTAAAACCATAATAAGAGAAACGAGGGTGCCAGGTTTCATCGCCTTCCCCTTTCAGAGTGTATTCGTAATAGTGTTGACGCCCTGTCTGACGCTGATTGCAAGCACCTTCCTCTGTCAATGCTTCGGCTACAATCAAAGTCACTTTCTGACCACGTTTGCCACGTACTGTTATTTCCGGAAAGCCAGCCAGATTCTGTCCCATATCCAACACAAAAGCAGAAGGATCGACTGTTCTCTTAGTTGATACAGAAGCTGATGCAACTTGGTCCGCATTTAGTTTGGTTACCTTTTGAATATCATACCGTTCCATGATTTTCACCGGAGCCGCCATCTGTGGACGAAGTATTCCTTTAGGAGCTTCCTGTATGACTACCGGACGCCAATGACTGTCATCAAAGCCAATCTGATTCCATCCTTTCTGTTCACGACGCGCATCATAATCTTCTCCTCCATATATGCAATTGAAGGTTACCGGACTAAAATCATATTTCCAATTATTATCGGAATGAACCGTCGTACATGTTCCATCTTCGTAGTTAATAACCAGCTCAAATAAAAGTGTGGGAGGACCAAAGCTGATCTGTAATTTGCGATAACGCCCCCCCTGCACATTATAGAATCCATTCCCCAATAAGATTCCTACGACATTTTCACCACGCCGCAATTGTTCCGTCACATCGTATGTGTTATAGTAAACAGTTTTATCATAATCACTCCACAATGGGGCAAACTCACTGTTACCCACCTTTTTGCCATTCAAAGAAAACTCATAGAATCCCAGACCACAAACGTATGCGGTTGCCTCCACTATTTTCTTGCCCGGTTTACGGTTTGCACCCCCTTCTTTCGCATCTCCTACCTGAAATGTTCTTCTCAAACAAATACTTTTCTTTGCCAAAGTGTCCACTGCTTCCCAAGCAGCTTTCACTTCCGGTTTCTTCAGCTCTCCACCGTGGAACTTACGCCCTTCCGGTAAATGAGCATTTTGTCGGGTAATAGCTCCAATCCACTGCCCCGAAGATAACCTTTCGGGTACTGCCCGGAATTTCGCTTCACTACTCCACTCGGAAGGTGTATCTGTTTCATCCCAAACACGAACGCGCCAACTATAATTAAATGAGTTATCAGGACGTATATCTGCCCCCTTTGTAGAAACTAACTGGCTCTGCGAAGAATAAACCTTCCCACTATTCCAAACGGAACGCCCTGTAAAAGCTTCCCGAATATCAATCTCATAGGCCGATTGTCGTGTCCCATTTTCCGGCGATTCCATCACCCAGCCCAAACGGGGTGAACCTTCGACCACTACCAGTCCCTCCTGCATCTCACAGGTAAGACGACTGATGGTTATATTCTTTGCCTGTACAAAACAAGACAAACAAATTAGCAATGAAAGAAGAATCTTTTTGAATTTCATTTTTCAAGTATCTTTTATTTGTTCGATAAATGAGAATTTATCGGTTAAATGGGAATTTTGCGGTTAAATGGGAATTTAGCA
>NZ_JADPLO010000082.1:0-21465 GCF_015667765.1 Bacteroides sp. 1001302B_160321_D4
AAATAAAAATAAACAGATTGAAGATTTGATTGTACAATATCGTATAGATAACTGGATGAACTATTTGCTTTGTGGAAAAGAAAAAAGAGCTTCAGTTTGTGAGGATGGATTATAAGAACTTGCTTCCACAAGCTATTGATCTGGAATCAAATAATAAATATTAAAAATCATGTTTCAATATTTTGGCGAATGTTCTCAAATTAGACAATTGAGAAATATCAAGCATGGTACATTAAAAACAGTAAACTGTTGAAATTACAATTAATCTATAAAATGAGCATAAATAATTTTATTAACCGAAGTTTTGGATTTATCGAAAGAAAGTTGAGTGTTAATCGCATTAATTGGTTTTATACTCTTTATTTCAATTTCAGGACACTTCCTTTTAATATTGCTTGCAAATTACCTGTTTATATTTATGGTAAAATAGAACTTGTATCTTTAAATGGTTCTGTATCATTCGATTGTATTCCGGTAAAAGGTATGGTGAAAATTGGCAGACATAGAGATTATTATACACCTCCAACTAAAACGGTTATTAAGATATCTAAATTGGGACAAATAGTTTTTAGGGGTTATTGCAATATCTCTCAAGGAACCATCATAAACATAACAGATGGTTGCCTTACATTTGGTGATCGTGTCTGGATTGGTCAGTCCGTATTATTGGATTGTAACAATAGCATACAATTAGGAGAGGGAACTCGAATAGCTTATGGATGTAAATTCTCAGATAGTAATCATCACTATATTATTGATGGGGATGGTAATATCCCGAGAATTAAAGGTCTTATTGAGATAGGTCGTTACAACTGGATAGGGAATAATACAGTTATAACTAAGGGATGTAAAACGACTGACCATACTATCTGTACACACGGAAGTCTTCTAAACAAAAATTATCCTCAAAAATATGATTCCAATAAGTCTATGCTGTTGGCTGGAACACCTGCAAAACTTTTAAAGGTTGGTTATCAGAGAATTAATTCAGCGAAACTTGAAAATGAAATAATTGATTTTTTTAAAACTCATCCTAATGAAAGTGTGATGCCAATGCATCTTCCTCTAGTTAACAATACTTGCGAACTTAGCTATTATAAATAGATATAAGTCATTTCACAAGGGTATTTCAATGATATGCAAAGATTGAATAATAGATAAAGTGAGAATAAAGATTACTGTAAAGAATAGAAATATGAGTATTAGATGAACTAGAAAAACTGAATGAATGTTTAAAAAAAAATAAAATGAAAATTGCTTTTTTATTACGCCCTTGGCCTATTTATGGTGGTGGAGAAACAGTAACTATTACTTTATCAAATGAATTTGTAAAACGAGGTATAAGTGTCATTGTATTCTACACAAAGGATAGTAAATTGCAGAATATGCCTTTGATTGATAATAGGATAAAATCGGTGCTTGTTCCGAATATCAAATCAGATGAACATCAGTTTTCTTTCACAAAAGATGAAATATCTTTTGCGAGTAAATTTTTGTCTGATTATGTAGAAAAAGAAAACATTGATATTATTATAAATCAATGGTGGCCTGCTCAAACGACTCAAAATGCGCGTAAAAGAGCAAAAGTCGTGCAGTGTCTTCATATGTCACTCTTTCTTCCTGCCAATTACGACAATCTCACTTGGAGAGGTCTGGATATAATAAAAAAAATAATGGGCAGAACATTGTATGACTATATGCATAAAGAAAGTCGATGTAGGCAACTTGAAGAATCTCTCCCTTTTGTGGACAAGTATATATTTCTGGCAAAGGGATTCATGGATGATTATGTCTCTTTTCGGAAAAATGACAGGAATCTAGCCAAATTGGACTTTTGTAATAATCCATTGCCATTAAAATGTTCTTTTGACAAAACTGACTTCAATAAGAAAGAGAATATGGTCTTATTTGTCGGTCGTATGTATGAAAGTCATAAGAAAGTATCGGTCATGCTGAAGATCTGGAAAGAGATAGAAGCGGATAGAAATCTGGATAGTTGGAGTTTTACGTTAGTGGGGGATGGTCCCGACAAAACTATGTTTCAAAACATGGCAAAAGAGATGCAGTTGAAACGGGTAAAATTTGAGGGATATCAATTACCATTGGATTATTACAAAAAAGCAAAGATATTCTTGATGACTTCTGCTCATGAAGGATGGGGGATGACATTGGTTGAATCACAGGAGAATGGCGTTGTTCCGATAGTAATGGATACCTTTTCTTCTTGCCATGACATCATTGAAAACGGAGAGAATGGATTCATTGTTGGCATGAATAATGTGACTGAATATATAAAACGGCTTAAATCGTTGATGATTGATGAGGATATGCGTATGCGTATGGCATTGAAAGGGCTGGATACTTGTAAGCGGTTTAGCGTAGAAAAGATTGTTGATAGGTGGCAACAGATTTTTAACGAATTGCTCAAAGATAAATCATGATTATTCGAAGTAAAGCTCCCCTGCGGCTCGGACTGGCAGGTGGTGGAAGTGATGTGTCGCCTTATAGTGACATCTATGGAGGGCTGATTCTGAATGCCACCATTAATCTGTATACTTATTGTACCATAGAAGAAACCTATGACGGACTGATTACCATAGATAGTGATGACGCACGGTGCTATAAGAGTTATTGGGTGGCAGAACAGCTGGAGATTGATGGCGAGGCAAGTCTTATAAAAGGGGTATATAATCGAGTAATGAGAGACTTTGACATAAGTCTGCGAAGCTTTAAGATTACAACTTATAACGACGCTCCCGCGGGTTCCGGACTCGGTACTTCATCGGCTATGGTTGTGTGTATCTTGAAAGCGTTCATAGAATGGTTAAGTTTACCATTAGGCGATTATGAAGCGTCCCGATTGGCTTATGAGATTGAGCGTAAGGATTTGGCGTTGTCTGGTGGTAAGCAAGATCAGTATGCGGCAGCTTTTGGTGGTTTCAATTATATGGAGTTCTTGCCAAATGATTTTGTGATAGTGAACCCTTTGAAGATTAAACGCTGGATAATGGACGAGTTGGAAGCTTCGATGGTTCTCTACTTCACCGGTGCATCCCGTAGTAGTGCGGCGATTATCGAACAACAACAAAAGAATACTTCGTCGGGCAATCAAAACGCCATAGAAGCCATGCACAGAATTAAGCAGAGTGCGAAGGATATGAAACTGGCATTGCTGAAAGGTGACATGAATGAGTTCGCCCGCATTCTTGGACAGGCATGGGAAGACAAAAAGAAAATGGCCAATGCTATTAGTAACCCCATGATTCAAGAAGTTTTTGATGTGGCAATGTCTGCCGGTGCATTGGCTGGAAAAGTGAGTGGAGCTGGCGGTGGTGGCTTTGTAATGCTCATGGTGGAGCCGACACGCAAAAAAGAAGTGGTGAATGCATTGAAAAAGCTTAATGGTTTTGTGATGCCTTTTCAGTTTACTGAGGGAGGTGCTCATGGATGGAAAATTTATCCAACCGACAAAGTGTGATATAAATAAAGAGTAAAAATTTTCAATATGGATTCTATCGATATAGTAAGAAAACAGGTGTGTGATAGTGCATATGTAAAGAATTTGTTACTGGAAAATGAAGCGGTAATGGCGCGAATAGCGCAGGCTGCTGATTTGTGTACGGAGGCATATAGAAATGGTAAGAAGACATTATTTGCTGGTAATGGTGGTAGTGCTGCCGATGCTCAGCACTTTGCCGGCGAGTTGGTCAGTAAATTCTATTTCGATCGCCCGGGGCTTCCTTCAATTGCGCTGACGACAGATACATCTATTATTACCGCCATTGGCAATGATTATGGTTATAAGCAGATTTTTGCTCGTCAGATACAAGCTCAAGGTGTGAAAGGAGATGTGTTTATCGGTATCTCTACATCGGGTAATTCAGAGAATATTGTAGAAGTATTGCCAGTATGCCGTGAGAAAGGTATTACGTCTATTGCGCTGACTGGTGCAAATCCCTGCAAGATGGATGAATTTGATATCGTTATCAAGGTTCCCAGTAATGAAACGCCTCGTATACAGGAGTGTCAGACCTTGATTGGACATATTATCTGCTGCATTGTGGAGGAGAATATTTTTGGTGAAAAGTACAATAACAAATAAGGGCTAATGGAAGTGATAATTTTGGCGGGCGGATTAGGTACACGTTTGCGCAGTGTGGTGAGTGAGATACCCAAGTGTATGGCTCCCGTGGCGGGAAAGCCTTTCCTTTGGTATCTGTTAAGGTATCTTGCCAGATATGAGGTTTCACGTGTAATTCTTTCCGTAGGCTATCTGCGGGAAGTCATCTATCAATGGATTGATGAAGTAAAAGATGAATTTCCGTTCACTTTCGATTATGCGGTGGAAGATGAACCTCTCGGTACGGGTGGTGGTATCAAACTTGCTATGGACAAGATTGAAGGAGCGGAAGCCTTGATTTTGAATGGAGATACATTTTTTGATGTAGACTTGAACGATCTCATTCGCAAGCATCTAAATCAAAATGCATTGCTGTCTTTAGCTTTGAAGCCCATGAACAATTTTGACCGATATGGAAATGTGAAGTGCAATGAACGTGGTGAGATTCTTGTGTTTGAAGAAAAAAGATATTGTAAACAAGGGATGATTAATGGAGGTATTTATGTATTGGATAAAGTGACTCCGTTCTTTGACCATTTACCCCGGAAATTCTCATTTGAAACACAAGTATTAGAACCGAATAGTGGTAAAGGATGTATATCAGGAATCGTGCAGGATCGTTATTTTATTGACATTGGAATCCCGGAAGATTTAGCCAAGGCCAATATTGAATTTCCTAATCTTTCTTTCTAAAACAGAAATTAACCCATGAATTTAATGGATATTGATGTTGTAGGATATGATACATGTGTTTCGCCAGGTTATGAATGGAAATAATAGAGTGCTTACGTATATCTTTTTTATAAATAAGCTTGATGAGATCTAATGTGTTTTATACTCTATTTGTAGTAGTATATTATCCAATATGCTTGTTGTTGTACTATGAATGGAAATTTGATTATTCAGATGAAATTCTGACAGCATTACTTGTTGCTTATTTCTGTATGCAAAGTAAGAAGACGTTTAATAAGGAGTTTTGTTGTTTTTTACTAATCATGATGGCTTATGTAGCGTATTCCATTTTTATTGCTATAACATCCGTAGATGCAATTTTTTATGATTTGCAACAACAAGTGAAACCTTACCTGATATTTTATGCGACTTTTTCAATATCTCCACAATTTACTACCGGGCAATGTCGTTTCTTGAGAAAATGGGTTCTGTTTTGTTATGTTTTATATCTTATATCTATTACTCCGCATATAATCGAAAATTTAGGGTATGATAGAGCTGAATTTAGTCGAAATTCTATCATTTGTGCTTTGTTATATTATTACTTTTCAACCGAATCAAGAAGGGCAGTAATCATAACCCTATTAATAATGACAAGCGGCTTACTTTCTCTTAAATCTAAATTTTTTGGAGAATATATTTTGATGGTTGCTTTGTTTTTATTAGTCAAGAAAAAGGTGAATTTTGAATCAGTAAAGGTAATATGTATTGAAGTAATATTGTTGGTCGTTGTTCTTTTCTTTACCTGGACAAAATTTAGTTTCTATTATATAGAAGGATTTAAAGATTCAAGTCAAGAATTAGCAAGGCCTATATCCTATATAACGAGTTTAAAGATATTTGTTGACTATTTCCCTTTGGGTTCAGGATTCGCAACATTTAGTTCAAATGCGGCAGGAGTGTATTATTCTCCTTTATATTATAAATATAATATAGATAAAGTGTGGGGGCTAAGTCCGGATAATCCTGCTTTTTTGGCTGATGCATTTTATCCTTTATTAGCTCAGTTTGGGATAGTCGGAGTGTTGCTTTTTTGTGTTTTTTGGAGAAGACGATTTTCGCAAATTCAGAATATTAATACGTTGAAATATTACCGACTTGCTATAATGGCGAGTCTATGTCTATTGATAGAGAGTGTAGGTGATACATCATATCTTTCATCTCCGGGTATTGCCTATTTTTTAATATTAGCTCTATGTTTAAGAAAGGTATGATTATTAAGAGTGGATGGATTGGATAAAAATCAAGTCATGAATTTAGTAGATATTGATGTTGTAGGATATGATACCTTGCTGCTGGACCGCGACGGAGTGATTAACAAGCTCTGCCCGAATGACTATGTGAAATGTTGGGAAGAGTTTGAATTTTTGCCTGGCATTTTTGAAGCATTAGTGAAATGGAATAAACATTTTAGGCATATCTTTATTGTAACAAATCAGAGAGGTGTAGGTAAGGGAGTAATGACGGAGCAAGCTTTACGGGAACTACATTGCCGAATGTGTGAAGAGATAATATCGCATGGCGGACGGATTGATAAAATATATTATTGTACGGCGTTGACGGAAGAAGACAACCGACGAAAGCCTGGGAACGGTATGTTTTTGGACATACTGCGGGACTATCCGGATGTAGAAAAAGAGCGTTGTTTGATGATTGGTGACAGCGAGAGTGATATGAAATTCGCGGAGAATTGTGGAATCAAAGGAATATTGTTATGAAAAGGGAAACAATAGTCTACTTAAATTTAGGTTTCTTTGATACGGATGTTACAGTGGTAAAAGAACTGGCAAAGGTATATGATTTGCATTGGTTTGTCTTACAGTCGCCTACAGAGCCTTATGATGTTGACTTTTTTAAAGAATTTGTGAAAGGAACTGAGATTACATTGCATCTTTATCCTTTCAATTTCAGGAGAAGAAGTCTGAAGATGCTATGTTTGTTTGCGGATTGTTTCAAAGAAATAAGAAAAATACATCCTTCTTTGATTTATTCCTGCTGCCAAGATTTATATTTTCAGGGTCTTTATTTACTGACATGTGTAAGAATACCGCTAGTTATGGGAATTCATGACGTTAAGAACCATTCAAGTGTAAAACCTCCGCTCTTTTTGATTATTTCTCAGTGGATTGCTTTAATGACAGCTCGATGTTATGTGTTGTTTTCCAAAAATCAGCATGAATTATTCAAGCAACTTTATCCTAACAAAAGAAGCGAGCTTGTCGGCATGAGTTATAAAGATTTCGGGCGACCTAGTGTACAACCTTGTAATACAATAAAAGAAGAGATAAAAATACTGTTTTTTGGAACTCTTCAGCCCTATAAAGGCTACGACTTATTGATCGATGCTTTTGAGAGGCTAATAGAAGAAGGAATGACAAATTTGCGATTGTCACTTTACGGACGATGTGGCAACCAAGAAATAGAAAGAATATGTAGAGAGAAGATCAAACATCCGGAGTTTTATGAAATGCATCTGGAATTTGTTGATAACAGAGAGATTCCTGATATTTTCACCAGTCATCATTTCGCGGTTTTTCCCTATCGGGATGCTACAAATTCAGGTCCACTGATGATCGCTGTAAACTACGGGGTTCCTGTCATCGCGCCAGATCACTCTTGTTTTAAAGATGTATGTACCGATGGAGTTAATTCCTTATTATATGATAATAAAGAAAAAGAGGCATTATATGAAAAATTAAAATACCTCTCTCAAATAACCTATGACGACTACATGATTATGCGAACGAATTGTAATATACTAAAGTCTACATTCTCGGAAGCTACTATTGCGCAGAATTACATAAATTTATTCAAAGCGATAACTATCAAAACAGATGGAAAGTAATATTAAGTATTAAGAAAAAAGATACTATTCTATATTCTAATCTAATTATATTCGATGAAAATAATCGTAGTAGCTCCATCCTTAGATCCGTCTAAGAATGTGAGTGGCATTTCTTCTGTAACAAAATTTATAATATCCAACAATAAAGAGAAGGAGTACATCCACTTTGAATTAGGGCGGAAGGATAATGAAGAAGGTGGCATATTTCGCATATTTTCAATTCTTAAAAATATGAGAGAGTGGAAGAATATGCTGAACAAGGAAAGGGATGCTATCATTCATTATAATTTTCCATTAAGTAAGGCATCAATTTTAAGAGACCCATTATTTATGGGAATAGCTTTACAACAGAAACGTAAGATGGTAATTCACATACATGGTGGTGTGTTTTTGACTCATTACAAAGAAGCTTCATCCTTTTTAAAATGGATTCTGAAAAAAGTTTTTAGTTGGAATGTTCCATTTATTGTCTTAGGCGAAAATGAGAAAAATATCATCAAGCAAACTTTAAAAGCTAAGAGGGTATTTTCATTGCCTAATTGTGTTGACCTGCAGGATGCTGAATCATTTGAGCGAGTGTATAATTGGATAGAACCTCTAAATATAGGATATATAGGACGTATTGCTGTGACAAAAGGAATGGAAAATTTATTGCAGGCTTGTCGTGAGCTGAAAGCTAAGCAAATTCCATTTATCGTAAAATTAGCTGGAGCTGAAGAAGTGAAAGATAGTTTTTTACCATTATTTGATAGCTATTTGGGGCATCAATTCATTTATGCAGGGATTGTGTCAGGTGAAAAGAAAAATATTTTCTTAAAAAGTCTTGATGTATTTGTTTTGCCTTCCTATTTCGAAGGTTTGCCCATGTCATTACTCGAATGTATGAGCTATGGAGCTGTGCCTGTTACCACTAATGTTGGTTCTATTGGTGATGTGGTGGAAGATTGTAAGAATGGTTTGTTTATAAAGATGAAAGATACAGATAGTATAATTGAAGCTCTTACGAACTTAAATAATGATAGGGAAATGTTGTCAAGATTGGGAAATGAAGCGAGGGCAACAATATTCCAGAATTTTAATCCTCACAAATATATTCAAAATCTAAATATCATATATGGAATGGCTTAATTCCCTTATCATATATCCCATTCTTACATTATTGAAAGTGGATAAAGACTACGATTGTGATATTTTTGAAAACGGCAATCAGGATTATGCTAATAAATAGCACTTATGTGTAAGTTAAAAACTTTACCAATTTTAGTTAGCAGAAATGTAAGACATAAAAACTATTGTGAAGCAGTATAGCAAGACGAACAACGGAATTTTATGAAAAATGTATAATAAGGTAATTGTAGTTATATGATTAAACTAAAAGAACTCTCTATCATGGAGAGTACAGAGCAACTAAAATTATTACCACAAGGAAAGTTGCTGATAAACACTATTAATGCACATTCTTACAATACTGCCGTGAAGGATCCACTATTTGCCAAAGCGCTGATGAAGGGAGATGTACTTATTCCTGATGGAGCAAGTATTGTGAAGGTTTGTAAATGGCTAAAGATGCAAAGCCAACCGCGGGAACGAATAGCAGGTTGGGATCTCTTTGTTCTTGAGATGAATCGCCTTAATGAGAAAGGAGGCCGATGTATGTTTATGGGTAGCTCGGAGAAAGTACTGGCATTGATTAAACAACGGGCAGCAGTGGATTATCCGAATTTGGAAGTGGTGACTTATTCTCCTCCTTATAAACCGGAATTTTCACAGGAAGATAATGCGGCTATTGTGGCGGCTATCAATGAGGCAAATCCAGATCTTTTATGGATTGGTATGACGGCTCCCAAGCAGGAAAAATGGATTTACAGTAATTGGCAAAAATTGAATATTCATTGTCATGTGGGTACCGTAGGGGCGGTGTTTGACTTTTACGCTGGTACTACTGAACGGGCTCCATTATGGTGGCAACAACATTCGTTGGAATGGTTTTATCGACTGCTAAAAGAGCCTAAACGAATGTGGCGTAGATATCTGGTAGGTAATGTGTTGTTTTTGTGGAATATATGTAGAGAAAAATATGGTTATACAATGAGATGAGAGGTCTGGCAAGGAGAGAATGTTCGTGATAAGTTTTATGTGGTGGACCATGCTACTTAATAGTTGTAAAAGGGATGCTAACGAAAATAAATATGGTATAAAATAAAATGTTGAGATGTAATAAACACGTGAGTGTTTCGTATGTGAGATGAAAAAAATGTAGGTCCCTAGCTTCATGCTGTAAAAAGCATGATTCTCCTACATTGTGGATCAGAAATAGCACGACGGTGCTTTTCTGATCTACGCCCTGACATCGGAGGTTAAAGCCGATGTGAATTTCCCACTATATCAACTGTCTGTGAAGATCGTTGATATTTCCTAATTTTACGTATAGTGATGTATTTAGACACACAAATATAAAGAAAAAACATTGGGAGATTTGTATCGAAATATCCCAATGTTTGATTTCAATTATTGAGATGTTTTTTTCAAATCTCCCGATGTTTTTCCAGTTCTCCAAAAGGACAAAAGGACAAAAAGGACATATATGATTGTTTTTATTCATCTTACTATAAGAACTATGAGGTATATTGCTGATCTTTATTATGTTAAGTGCTTTTATAGACGTGTAACCTTACGAATATTGAAATCATGTTTTGCGCCAACCTGAATCGTTTTGTCTGTCATGAAATGATTGGGCAACTCTTGAACAAAATTACCTATATTGTCAGGATTATTTAGTGAAAGGGCCGTGCTTGGAAAGAAGAGCGATATCTTGTTCGCGTTTGCTTCCGCCTTCAATAATACAATCATTCGACAATATGGTGATATTATTGTACAAATTCGGGGAAAATAAAGGAGCTCCTTTCTGGAATTCCTCTCCCAACTAATAGGCTTCGTCGTTGGCATTGGAATTTTTATAGTACCATAGGGGATTTTTGTCCTTATGTCCTTTTGTCCTTTTGAAAGGAGGGCGCGTTGGTGGGGGAAAGAAGAGGTATGTGAGATTTGTAACTTGCTTGTATCCAGTCGATAAACTATCGTTGCTTTTTTAGGGACGAAAATTTGTGTGCTCGAAAAAATGCAGGAAGCTCACGTAATATGTTTTTTGTGAATAGTGTCAGTGACAGTTGATTTTAGCAGTGGATCGCTAATTGTTTCCCTATGTGGACAATATTTGATAAAGTAATAAAAACTGAAATATTATAAATTATTAATCATAGAATGACATGGCAAAAGAAAAACAGAAACCATACGAGTTTTTAAGCAATTTGGTATTGGCTTTAATGGGAACGGATCGTATTTTCAGTAACAGTTTCTTTTCCAGCGAATTTGCTATTTCTCCCAATACACTGAGTGAGATAAGACGGGGAGAGGATATGTGCATTTATCAGTATGTACGGGTGATACGGTGTATGATGAAGTATCTTCATTTAATTGTTCGAATGGATATGTTGCTAAAGGAATTAAGAACCGTATTAGCTTCCAATTGTGATTTGGTGGTTGCTACGATTCCGCACCGTTTTCACGGAACTTACCAACCGAAAGAGTGGGTGGTAGTAATGCATTGGGATGGTATAAGATAAATGTTGAAATGAAGAAATATGTAGGTCCCTAGATTCATGATAAACTCATGAAATCCCTACATTTTGCAGGTTAGAAATCGTACAGCGGTATATTTTTAACTTGACCCTCGTATCGGTGTAAAAACTGATATGTATCTATATGTGAAATATACCAACTGTCTGTGAGGATCGTTGGTATAAACTATAGATGGCTGCATACTTGAAAAGAGATACAGTCATTTTTTATAGTGTACTTTATCTGATGCTTACAATCGAATGACTACATTCACGCGCTCCAAAGGGGTAATGGATGGTGGTAGTATGAAATACTATGACCGTAAAGTTTCAGCGAAAGTAAGACAAAGCTCAAATGGACTTGTTGCTGGGTAATAAAAAGCCGGATGGTTAGTCCGGCTTTTTATATTGTATAACCTTCACAATAGGTCTCTGGATAAATAATTCTAAATCTATTCTTGCCCAATATCTCTTTATTTATTACGCATATCTGAATAGGTGGAATTAACTCCAAATAAGCAGGATTTTTCTTTATAAAGCGCAACTTCTGAGAGTTAAAATATTCATCGCCGCTAGTTGAATTTATAGGATTTGCCCGAATAGCTTTGTAATGAAAATCTGTCATTTTTTTCATATGCTCAATAATAAAGGGAACTGTAATAGGCCCTTTGGTGTTGTATGTTTGTTTTAAAACATCAGCATATTCTTTAAATTCAATAAGGTGTTGAGTATTTCCTACTAAATCTAAAATATATTCAGAATTATCTTCTATAAATGTTTGACAGATTATATAATTTCCACTATGTACCTGTTTGCCCCACCAATGTGCTAAGTCCAAGAAAGTATCCCAGAAATAATATCCTTTTCCCAGCCAAGGGTTATTTGTACAAATAAAAGGTCCCTGACTTTCAACTTCGTCAGGATTATTTCTATCTTCTAACGTTTGAAATATCTTTTTTACTCCCATTAGAATAAAGTCTTACTTAGTTGTTGTATTCTCTCTAAGTATGTCTTGCAATGAAGAGAGGTTCAGCGTAGGTAGTAAAATAGGTTTTATGTTAGCCTGCAATGTTAAAGTACTCACAAAAGCCCTAACATAAGGGAATAATATTGCAATGCTGTTGGGATAAAAGAAATTTGGTATTTCTGCTAATGAAATATTTTCTTTGAATTTAAAAGATGCAACACAATTAACAAGAATTTTGGGATTAGATTGCTCCTCGCCTTTCTCCCATGCCTTAAATATAAAATCCAAGTTATAAAGACCTTCTGATTGAACATATTCGCCTTTAGGAGTAAACTCTAAATCAAATGATGCATTGGATGGTATGTTGTCTAAATTTAATGATACATGATTGAATTTATATCCAATTAAAGAAAAAACTGCTTTGTCCATTTTTATATAATAGTTAATGTAATTAAAGTTAAGCTGCTAGATAAAAAAAATCCAGAGTAAACTCTGGATTTCCAAATTTATTTGAAATTGCTATCTCTGGTACGGAATCGCATATCTGGATTGTTTCTAGAGATTGCTCAATAAAACTTGTAACCTCAGGACCAACTTCATTAAACTCTTTCAATTCTTCCCAATCTTTAACCAATTGTTCTTTAGAAGCTTTAGATAAATAAGCTAAGAGTTCATCTACTAATTTTCCCATAAATTGTTTCCTCCTTTTAATAATAGAGGGGGTACTCTATATAATTAATACTATTCTATTAGTGATTGATGATGCAAATATAGTGATAACTTTATAATCAACAACATCAAACAACAGTAAAATCATTATCAATAGCTCTAATTTAACCTTTAAGAGCATTCTTATCACTATTATTAAGATGATTTCTAGCTATATCTACATCTTTATTGGTATCAACATCTACAAGAAGAACTTTGTTTATTCCTCCATCTTAAATTTAGTACTCTATTTAATTAACTCGGCTTCTAATAAATAGCTATTAGGCTTTAGCTTCATTTGATAATATTTTATATTTCGACCTTTCAAGGCATGATGCCATAGCCAAGGCAGAAAGACGGTGTTGGAAGTATACATGGGTTTTAGATATGGATATATCCAAGTTCTTTGATACAATCGACCATGGCTTACTAATGAGAGCGGTGGAGAAGCATATCAAGATAAAATGGATACTTCTCTATATAAAACGCTGGTTGACCGTCTCTTATCAGAGAAGTGATGGACAGATTGTAAAGAGACACATGGGAGTACCACAGGGTTCAGTCATATGTCCAATTTTAGCAAACCTGTTCTTGCACTATACCTTTGATAAATGGATGTCTTATAAAAATATCCTCACATATCTTTTGAGAGATATGCTGATGATTGTGTTTGTCATAGTAGTACATTGGCTCAAGCCGAATACATAAAGGAAAGTCTTGGAGAACGTTTTGCTGAATGTAAATTGAGACTTAATGAGGAAAAGATGAAAATAGTCTTCTGCAAAATGAGCAGTCGTTCATCAGAGCACTATCATTGTACTTCTTTTGATTATTTAGGCTTTACTTTCAGACCAAGAGCGGCAAAAGATAAACGCAACAATGTCTTATTCACAAGTTATTTGCCTGCTATAAGCAAGAAATCGGTAAGTAGCATACATGAAACAATAAAATCCTGGAATCTCAAACGTCTCCATAATCGAAGCCTACGATTTGTGGCATCATATATCAATGATGTCGTAAGAGGATGGATAAATTATTATTGCCTATTGGGCAAAGACAAAATATAAAAGACTTCGTCATCGTGGTGTCATATCTGCTCATTATTGGTTAGCCGGCATCTCTCAGAAAGACCCCAATCTGTTTTATCATTGGCAAGTAGGATATGTACCCGTTGCTGGCGATGTGCAAAGCGCATAAAGTAAATTCGCGCACTTATCCGAATGACGTTATAGCAAGAATGCCATATATGCAGAAGGCAAATTATGAGGAACTGCTACAAATGTTGCCACACAAATGGAAAGAAATAAAGAATGATGGAGATACAACTATAGATGGCTGCATAAACTCATCTTTCTTAGATTAAGTTCGTATATAATGGTGTTAATTCCCTGAATTCTTTTTATCTTTGGCAAATATTAATGACTAACAACGGTTATATAAATATAATGAGATACTTAGACCCCAAAGCAGGTTTGACGTTCAAGCGCGTCTTCGGCGAGCATCCCGATTTGGTGATGGGTTCTATCATTATTACCGTTTGGTTCATACGAACATACCGAAAAGGTGATAGAAGGTATGCAGAAAGGTCTGGAAGAAGGCATAAAAGAAGTTGCTCGCTGTTTGAAAATGGCAGGTATACCTACTGCCATTATAATGGAAAGCACAGACCTGTCGGAAATTGAGATCTGATAAAGATGCTGGATAAGTTTGGAGTAGAACCTTCCGAAATCGGGAAGAAAAAGGCCGCTGTAGAGGATTTTGATGCACCAACAGAAAGGATGACAAGCATTATCCCGTTGTTATATCAAAGTGGTTATATTACGATAAAGGACTATGATGAGGAATTGGACTTATATACATTGGATATCCCCAATAAGGAAGTAAGAATAGGCTTAATGAAAAGTCTTCTTCCATATTATGTTGCTAGTAAAGCACCGGAAACCAATACTATGGTGGCGTATCTTTCTCGAGATATCCGTAATGGGGATATAGATGCTGCATTGCGTCGTTTGCAAATGTTCTTGTCCACCATACCTCAGTGCGATAATACGAAATATGAGGGACATTAGAAGTTGGATAAAGGAGCGGATCGGGCGATGGAACAGATTAATTTGAAAAATTATCCTGAACGTTTTGCTTTGTGTGGACTCCCGATTATAAAGATAGCTGTCAGTTTTGATAGTGAACGATGCACAATTGGGGAATGGAAGATGGAAGGATGATTCTGTTTTTTAGGATGGTTAAAGAATACAAAAAAAGAGCAAACTCATAATATTCCTAAATCTTTCCGGAATCTGTATCGTTATTTGTAGCATAGAATAAAGTATAGTATTAACGCTAAAAGAATAACGATTATGAAGAAATTTCTATCTCTACTTGTACTGGCTCTGGTAGCCGTGCAGTTTTCATTCGCAAAAGATGTGATAACTAAAGACATGAATCAGTTGCCGCTTCCGGCACGTAATTTTATCAATAGTAATTTTACAAAACCACAGGTTGCCCATATCAAAATTGATAAGGATATGATGGAATCTACCAAGTATGAAGTGTTATTGATGGATGGTACGGAAATTGATTTTGACAGTAAGGGAAACTGGGAAGAGGTAAGTGCTAAGAAAGGGCAGACTGTTCCTGTTAGTATTGTTCCGGGATTCGCTGTCAACTACCTGAAAGCACATAATTTTGTGAATGAAGGAGTGACAAAAGTGGAACGTGACCGCAAAGGGTATGAGATTGAATTGTCTACCGGGCTTTCTTTCAAATTTGATAAGAAAGGAAAATTTATCAAGACCGATGATTAACTAGTTGCAGTAAATAGACCTAAACAAGAAGATAACTATGTGGAGATTTAAGTTTAGCGCATGGGCAGTAGTGTTGCTTATGACTGCCTTTTCTTTCGGCGCATGTGATAATGACGATGATGATACTTTTGTTCCGCCCAGTAATATTACGGAGGCCTTGAAACAGGTATATCCGGCTGCCCAGAATATAGAATGGGAGATGAAAGGTGCTTATTATGTAGCTGACTGTTGGGTGAGCAATGATGAATTGGAAGTCTGGTTTGATGCTAATGCCAACTGGGTGATGACAGAAAATGAACTGAACAGTATTGATCAGTTGGTGCCGGCTGTTTATACGGCTTTTATAGATTCTAAATATAACGCGTGGGTAGTGACAGATGTATATGTGTTGACATTTCCACAGAATCCGATGGAATCTGTGATTCAGGTGAAACAAGGTAGCCAGCGCTACTCGCTTTATTTCACGCAGGATGGTGGATTGATACATGAGAAAGATATCAGTAACGGAGACGATACGAATTGGCCGCCAACTGAATAACTTTTAATCATAAAAATGACAACGAACCATTTCTATAAAAAGAATGGTTCGTTGCTTTTTATAATTACATTTGTTTGTAATCCTTGGCCAATCCTCCTTCACTTGTTTCTTTATAGAGTGACGGTAGGTCATGTCCGGTCTGTTTCATCACTTGCACTACTTTGTCGAAAGAGACACGGTGCATGCCATCGGTGAAAGCTGAATAAAGATTAGCATCCAGCGCACGTGCGGCGGCGTATGCATTTCGTTCGATGCAGGGAATTTGTACCAATCCGCATACCGGGTCGCAAGTCATTCCCAAATGGTGTTCCAAGCCCATTTCTGCTGCATACTCAATTTGTGCAGGACTGCCCCCGAACAATTGATTGGCGGCAGCCGAAGCCATTGCGCAGGCAACACCTACTTCTCCCTGACAACCTACTTCTGCTCCGGAAATGGATGCGTTGAATTTGACGATGTTGCCAAACAAACCGGCAGTGGCTAACGCACGTAAAATGCGCATATCGCTAAAGTCACGGCTTTTTTGAAGATGATAAAGTACGGCGGGCATGACTCCGCAGGAGCCACAGGTAGGAGCGGTTACTATTTTACCACCGGAAGCATTTTCTTCACTTACGGCCAAAGCATAAGAGAAGACGAGTCCTCTGGATTGCAGGGATTGTTTGTATCCGGTGGCACGTATGTAGTAAGTGGAGGCTTTCCGCCGGAGATTTAGTGGTCCGGGTAGTACGCCCTCTGCTTCGAGTCCACGGTGAATGGCATCTTTCATGGTAGCCCATACTTCAGCCAGGTAGTCCCATATATCTTCTTCCTCGCATTCCTTTACGTATTCCCAATAACTTTTTCCGGTATCTTCACACCATTGGAGTATTTCAGTCATGTTTTCCATACCATATACATCGGGGCTTTCGATGGTTGGATTGTCATTATTTTCTGCCAATGCACCACCACCGATGCTATAAACAGTCCAATTCTCCTGCACTTTATCGTTGTTATCCAGAGCTGCAAATGTCATTCCGTTCGGATGGAACGGTAGAAAGACTTTGGGCTGCCACACAATTTCTACCGGGGCAGTGGGTTGCAAAGTGTCTATAATGGCTACATCCGTCATGTGTCCTTTGCCTGTAGCAGCTAAACTGCCGTAAAGGGTTACTTTAAAAGATGCAGCATCCGGATGACGTTCCAGAAACATTTCGGCAGCTTTGCGCGGTCCCATAGTGTGGCTACTGGAAGGTCCTGTGCCTATTCTATATAGCTCTTTTATCGATTTCATGACTGATGATGTGTTTTTGTTAATACCATTTCTTTTTTCTGAAGTACAAATATACAATAATACCGATAATTGCCATTACAATCCAGGCAAATAAATACCCGTATTGCCATTCGAGCTCGGGCATCCATTTGTAATTCATTCCCCATACTCCGACCAGAAATGTCAAAGGGATAAAGATGGTGGATACGATGGTTAATCTCTTCATGATGTCGTTCATACGTAAATCATTGTTGGAGATGTACAGATCGACTAATGAGGAAAGAGTTTCCCGGCAGATCTCAATGGTCTGTAATACAAATTGCAAGTGGTCGTTTACATCATTGAAAAAGGCACGGTTCACTTTGTGAATGAGCAGGTTTTCTGCCCGTAGTAACTTGATATATTGTTCTTTTAGTGGAAGGATGGATTTTTTCATCAGCATATATTGGCGTCGTAATGCCTGAATCTGAATTCCGATGTCATCACCGCTGGTGATGGTGAGCAGTTCTTCTTCCAAATCTTCGAGTGCGTCATCAATGGAAGAGATTGTTGAAATATAGTTTCCCATGATGCTGTTGAGCAGCACGCTAAGTAGATAATCAGTCTGGCGGCTGCGTATTTTCAAGACATCATTGCGCAGAGCGGAACTGACATCATCGAAGAAGTCGGTTTCTTTTTCGAGGAAAGTAAGTACGTAGTTATTACCTAGAATAAGACAAACTTGCTGTTGGAGCAACTCGTCCAGTTCGTCTTCTTCTTTATGTTCGTTGGGGTAGAATATTTTTAAGATCAGGACGATGTATTTGTCGTGCTCTTCTATCTTGGTAGGATGATCCGCATTCAGTATATCTTGCAGGACTAGGAAGTCTATTTCAAAATGACTGCAAATTTCACGGATAGTCTCCGTATCTTTCATTCCGTGTATTTGTAGCCAATTGATCCGATCGCTGTTCAGTGTTCCCTTGATGGCTTGAAAGGTGTCGTTGGCGCTTTCTTGCATCTCGGTAGCATTGTAAGTACAAAGATGTAAGTGGGTAGGAGTAAGACTGTCTCCTGTGTAAATAAGCTTTTCGCTTAACAGATTATTCTTCATGCTTTATTCTCGTTTTAGAAAACCACTGTAACAAAGGTAGTGGTTTTCTAAATGAGAACAAGTTCTTTGGACGTTTTGTTTACAGGTTAGTCAAAATCAACTACTGTGATTCCGGCACCGCCAAACTGCACATGTTCGTCGGCATAGTGGCTCACTCCCGGTACGGTGGCCAGATACTGGCGGATTAATGTACGAAGTATTCCCGTTCCTGTGCCGTGAAGGATGCGTACACGGTCCATGCCGACTAATATGGCGTCATCGATAAAATAGGTGACTGCTTGCAGAGCTTCGTCTCCACGCATTCCACGCACATCGATGTCCTGTTTGAAACTAAGCTTCTTTTCGTACATCTGATCGTGTGTCTGGCTACTGACAAAGGTGCTTTTGGCGATTCCTTCCGTCTTGGGTGCATTATTAGTACGTTCCAAACGGTCTATTTTTACGGTCGTTTTTATGCTTCCAAAAGCAACGGTCGCATTTTTACCATTGATTTCCATCACTTGGCCGACACTTGTCTGTCCTTTGATTTTTACATTTTCACCTACTGCAATCGGCACTACTTTAGGAGCACTTGACGGGGAAGAGACTGCGGCTTTCGGTTCGTTTTTCTTATTTTTCTTCCGTTCTTGTTTCTCCTTTAATTTCTTCATTTTCTGTGCAATCTTCTCTTCATGCTCTTTAGAAGCCAGCGCATCTAAAGAAGTACGGAAGTCTGTCAGTTCCTGACGTGCCTGGCGTGTCTTTTCCTTTTCAGCTTGTGCTTCCTTGATTGTGCGTATTGTGTTTTCAATGCGTGCATTGGATTCCTGAAGCATCCGTTCCGCTTCTTCTTTTGCTTGCCGGATGATCTCTTTCCGTGATTTCTGCAACTCTTCCATTTCCGTTTGGTAGCGGGCAATGGTTTCTTCCATGTGTTTTTCCCGTTGACGGATAGTTTGACGTTTTCCTTCCCAGTAACGCTTGTCGCGCACGATGTCCTGAAGGTATTTGTCGGCATTGATATATTCACTTCCTACGATTTCCGAAGCATCTGCAATGACATCTTCCGGCAATCCGATTTTTCGTGCGATTTCTACGGCAAACGAACTTCCGGGATTTCCGATTTGTAGCTGGAAAAGTGCTTGCATGAGATGGCGGTCGTAAAGCATGGCTCCGTTCACTACTCCTTCATGATCTTCGGCAAAATGTTTCAGATTCTGGTAGTGGGTGGTGATGACTCCGAATGTTCCTTTCTGGTTGAAACGTTTCAGGACGGCTTCGGCAATAGCGCCTCCAATTTGCGGTTCCGTACCTCCACCGAACTCGTCAATCAGGATGAGGCTCCGTTCGTTGCAACTCTTCATCATGATTTTCATGTTGGTCAGGTGAGAAGAGTAGGTACTCAAATCGTCTTCAATAGATTGCTCATCACCAATATCGATAAAGATGCTGCTGAATATACCGGCGTGACTGCGTTCGTGCAAGGGAATAAGCATACCGCATTGCAACATATATTGCAGTAAACCGACTGTTTTGAGGCAGACGGACTTACCTCCGGCATTCGGACCGGATATAATAAGAATACGTTGTTTTTGATTCAGTTCTATATCCAGTGGTACGACTTTCTTTCCGTGTTTGGCAAGTGAAAGTTGTAATAAAGGATGCACAGCCATTGTCCAGTCCAGTAGTTGCTCATTCTCTACGGCGGGTTTCAGACTATTGGTCTGTATGGCGAAATAGCTTTTCGCGCGGATAAAATCTATTTCTGCCAGAAATTCGTATGATTGAAGAATTTCCGGGATGGACGGACGGAGGATGTTTGAAAACTCGGTAAGGATGCGAATAATTTCGCGTCGTTCGTCGCCTTCGAGTTCGCGAATACGGTTGTTGGCTTCTACGACTTCCGCCGGTTCTATAAACACTGTTTTCCCGCTAGCGGATTCATCGTGTACAATACCTTTGATTTTTCGCTTGAGTCCGGGTGCGACGGGGATCACCAAACGTCCGTCACGCATGGTGGGAGCTACGTCTTTATCTACGTATCCTTCGGATTGTGCGCTGCGCAGAATGCTGTTTAACGAGCGGGAAATATTTCCCATCGTACTGGCAAGCTCGCGACGTATACGGGCTAATTCGGTGGAAGCATTATCCTTGATTTTTCCATATTTGTTAAGGATACCGTCTATTTTTCCTATCAGTTGAGGGAAAACAGCTATATCTCCTGCCAGTCGTTTCAGGCTGGGGTAGGGGGTATCGTTCTCTTCTTCATCTTCATTTCGATGGAGAAAGCGTACAATGTCACGGATGGTTTCTAACGAACGGCGCAGGTCGAATAGTTCTTGCTCGTCCAGATACATTCCTTCTATCCGCACTCGCTTTAGTGAAGGGCGGACATCAAAGAAAAATTGATCGGGAAATCCGTCTTCTTCCTGGATGATACGGACAAACTCTGTTACCTGGTTTAATTTCTCCTCTACTTCTTCATGTTGCTCGGAAAATTTCATGTCTGTAACTCTTTCTTCGCCTAAAGTGCTAAGACACTTATCTTTTAGTAACTGTCTGATTTGGTCGAATCCTATCTTTTGCTCAAAATTTTGAGGGTATATCATATCTTTGTTCTTACTAATGGACTGCAAAAATACGATTAATTCGCGAAAAAATTATCAGAATGTTTGCAGATTTAAAAATGATTCGTACCTTTGCACCGCTTTCAACGGAAAGCACTTCTGATAAAGGAGTTTTGGAGAGGTGGCAGAGTGGTCGATTGCGGCGGTCTTGAAAACCGTTGTACTGCGAGGTACCCGGGGTTCGAA
>NZ_JADPLO010000083.1:0-20955 GCF_015667765.1 Bacteroides sp. 1001302B_160321_D4
AAAAACACACCAGCCACAAGCCCTGAAAGGGCAGAACCGTATACAATTATGCCCTTTCAGGGCGCAAATTCAGATTGTCGTTTTTACGTAGGGCGTTGCCCTACGCTATATAATTAAGCCCTTTCAGGGCACTCCGCAAAATTATCATTTAGTTCATTTATGTACCGTTATGAATCAAACTAGCGGTGGTTTGATTCTTTTCAAAAATCATGGTAAAATAAAGTATATCAACTTCTCTGTCAACTTAGAAATAAAAGTTTACTTTTGCCTTCCACAAGTTTCACAGACTCGTAAGTTGTAGTATGACAGATGTTTGCTGTGATTTAATGACCTCGTTTTAGCTTTTCACACCCTTCACACTCTAACGAAAAGCTCCCCCGGTTCAAACAAAAGCTTAGGCGTTTCCTTATATGGAAGGATATAAGAAGATGAATATGACCGTATAACAGATTGAAATAGTTAACATGGTATCAGCCGACTGCCGTTGACCATACAGCCGACTGCAGTTGTCTAAGTCGCTGACTTTAGTTGACCGAACAGACGACTTTAGTTGTCTATTCATAAATCAACTTTAAAATCGTGATATAGAGTCGATATTACGTAGTATCAAACCATATACTTCATGTTAGGTATTGGTTTGATTTTATTTTATTTTATCCTCCCATACTTGACACTATTCAACAAAAAAACTCTATCTTTGTTCTATAATTGAGATACAAGAAATAATGGGAAGATTTATCAATCCCTTTACCGATTTTGGCTTTAAGTTTTTATTCGGCAGAGAGGTAGAAAAGGAGTTATTAATCGACTTCTTGAATGATTTGCTCGTAGGAGAGCATGTAATTACCGACATCCAGTTCCTAAACAACGAACAGCAGCCGGAAGTAAAAACAGAACGAGGACTTATCTATGATATATATTGTAGAACCAATACGGGGGAGCATATTATCGTAGAAATGCAGAACCGGGAACAGCCTTACTTTAAAGACCGTGCCCTTTTCTATCTCTCTAGGGCTATTACCCAACAAGCGAGAAAAGGGATTTGGAACTTTCAATTAGATGCTGTGTACGGAGTGTTCTTCATGAACTTCGTGATGGACAAGGATATACCCTCTAAAATCAGAACGGATGTTGTCCTTTCTGACAGGGATACAGGTAAGCTTTTCAATAGTAAGTTCCGGCAGATTTTTATTGAATTGCCGAACTTTAATAAAGAAGAGGATGAATGTGAAAATGATTTTGAACGCTGGATTTATATATTAAAGCACATGGATACACTTGATCGAATGCCTTTCAAGGCTCGTAAAGCCGTTTTTGAACGACTGGAAAAGTTAGCCTCCAAAGCGAATATGACCCAGGAGGAAAGAATGCAGTACGAGGAAGAATGGAAAGTTTACAACGATTATTTTAATACGTTGGACTTTGCAGAACAAAAAGGTATACAAAAAGGTATACGGGAAACAGCCCGTAAATTGAAAGAATTAGGAGTGGATAATGATATTATCATAAAATCTACGGGTATTTCGAAAGAAGAAATAGAGAAATTATAATCTTTCTCCTATTATTAATAGACGACTCATGCATTCAAACATGAGTCGTTTTTGTTTATTCTTATATTTATATTAATCCGGTGTGAAAAGCTTCCTTCCCCTGATAACTCTTTTTAGTAGCTTAATTCCATTGCTTTTCGATATTCTTTTTTATATTTGCCTACGTTAATGAAGGAGATACGACAATTGAGAGATAAAATATTGATAGGATGCATATTGTGTCTGTTCTCTTTTATATCAAAGGGGGCAGCCAATAATTATATAATGAATCCTTATACTCATCAGGAAATCTCTGCCGACTCCATCATAGAACGTGTGATGACCTTTGCGCCTTTGTATGAAACGATAGTCAGCGAATATCGAGCGAACCTATATATAAAAGGTAAGATGGACATTCAGAAGAAGAATTTTATTCTCCGCTATGTGCCTTCCATGTTTCGTTTGCAAAAGGGCGTTCGCGAATATTTGCTTGAAACGTACAGTGACTTGCATTATACGGCTCCCAATATTTACGACCAGAAAGTAAAAGCCTCCCAGGGAACGGTGAGAGGAAACAGGGGATTGCCGGGCTTGCTCGAATACTTTAATGTAAATATCTACTCTTCGTCTCTGCTGAATGATGAACGCTTGTTATCACCACTGGCTAAAAACGGACAGAAATACTATAAATACCAGATAGACAGTGTGATGGGAGATCCTAATAATCTGGATTATCGAGTCCGCTTTATTCCCCGTACCAAGAGCGATCAGTTGGTAGGTGGATATATGGTGGTTAGCAGCAACGTCTGGAGTGTTCGTGAAATCCGTTTTTCGGGAAGATCGGAACTGATAACATTTACCTGTTGGATTCAGATGGGAGATGTCGGCAAGAAAAATGAATTCCTGCCGGTGCGTTATGATGTAGAAGCCCTTTTCAAATTCCTCGGAAATAAGGTAGATGGTAATTATACAGCTTCTTTAGATTATAAATCCATCGAACTGAAAGAAAAGAAGGTACGTAAGAAAGAGAAGAGGAAATATAATCTTTCGGAATCTTTCTCCTTGCAGTGTGATACGAATGCTTATAAAACGGACGCCTCTACCTTTGCTATCATGCGCCCGATCCCTTTGAACGAGAGCGAGAAAAAACTATATTTCGACAATGCGCTTAGACGTGACACGGCTACCATACAAAAGCCATCCAAGAGTCAGGCCTTTTGGGGAACGATGGGGGACTTGATGGTAGAAGATTATAAATTCAATTTGTCCAATATCGGAAGCGTACGGTTCTCTCCGTTTATAAATCCGCTTTTATTCAGTTATAGCGGAAGCAACGGTTTGTCTTATCGACAGGATTTCCGTTACAACCGTCTTTTCAGAGGGGATAAATTACTTCGTATTGTGCCGAAACTCGGATACAACTTCACGCGTAAAGAGTTCTACTGGTCGTTGAATGCCGACTTTGAATACTGGCCGCAGAAACGGGGATTCTTCCGGTTGAATGTGGGTAATGGTAACCGTATCTATAGCAGTAAGGTGCTCGACGAACTGAAAGCCATGCCGGATAGTATCTTTAATTTCGATTTAATTCATCTTGATTATTTCAAGGACTTGTATTTTAACTTCCGCCATACAGTTGAGATAGTCAACGGACTGGATATCGGTCTGGGGTTCTCTGCCCATAAAAGAACAGCCGTAGAGCCTTCCCGTTTTGTGATTACCGGTGATTATCCGATGCCGCCTCCGGAGTTTATGGATAAATTCAAGAACACTTATATCAGTTTCGCTCCCCGCATCCGGATAGAGTGGACGCCGGGACTCTATTATTATATGAACGGAAAGCGAAAGATAAATTTGCATTCTATCTATCCAACCTTCTCGGTCGATTATGAACGGGGAATTAAAGGAGTATTTAAAAGTACGGGCGAATATGAAAGAATAGAGTTTGACCTTCAGCATCAAATCCGGATGGGATTGATGCGTAATATTTATTATCGTTTCGGATTCGGGGCATTCACCAATCAGGATGAACTGTATTTTGTGGACTTTGCCAATTTCTCCCGCCATAATCTTCCCGTAGGCTGGAATGATGAAATCGGCGGAGTATTTCAGGTGCTTGACTCACGTTGGTATAACTCCTCCCGTCGTTATGTGCGGGGACATTTCACCTACGAAGCTCCATTCCTTATTCTCCGGCATCTGATGAAGTACACCCGTTATGTGCAGAATGAACGTATTTACATCAGTGCACTTTCTATGCCGCATCTTCAACCTTATCTGGAAGTCGGATATGGCATCGGTACGCATATTTTCGACGTGGGAGTCTTCGTAAGCAGCGAAAACTGGAAATTCGGAGGAATAGGCTGTAAGTTCACGTTTGAGTTGTTCAACCGATAGTTTTTCCCCGTTCCGGTTGTTTTATCGAAAGATTATACTTATCTTTGTATAAGAGAGGATGAGGGCCGAATTTAGCATCAAAGAGGTGTAGTCGCCTCGTAAGCACAGGTGTTTTTCCTAGAAAATAAATTCTAAGGTATAAATACCTAAATTTATTTTAGTAAATAACTCATCCTCTCTTCTCTTTGTTTATATACATAATACAAAATGGACGGAATTCTAATAACGATACTTATTGTCACAGGTTTTCTGATTTATAAGATGATTTCCTCAAGCAGAAAACAAGAGGGGTATAAAAGATGGAAAGCGACAGACGGTAGTAAGGAAGAAAAGACTACTAAAGTAAAATGGGAGCATGGAGCCTGGCTTAGGCATGCTTTGGGAGCGACAGTTTCAAGAGCACAGTATGTTCAAAAGTATGATGAATCGGCTGTTGTCTGGTGTGCCAATCTGTTGGGAATGGAAACGGGACAATTGAAGGAAATACTACGAAACGTTTCTGTACATTACCGGGAATTTTGGATGAGAAAAAGAAAAGGAGGGTATCGTATGATCTCTGCTCCTAACAAAACAAT
Source organism: Bacteroides sp. 1001302B_160321_D4 (assembly GCF_015667765.1). Taxonomy (NCBI): domain Bacteria; kingdom Pseudomonadati; phylum Bacteroidota; class Bacteroidia; order Bacteroidales; family Bacteroidaceae; genus Bacteroides; species Bacteroides sp. 1001302B_160321_D4. The sequence continues at coordinate 4,502 of NZ_JADPLO010000083.1, forward strand.
GCAATCCATTCAAGCGACTATTAATTCACGTATATTATCACCTGTAACGATGATTCATCCGGCAGCGGTAGGTTTCCGGAACGGTCATTCTGTAGTCGACAATGCCAATCCTCATTTAGGAAAGCGGTATGTGTTGAAAATGGATATTCATGATTTTTTCTTTTCTATACGGAGTCCGAGAGTGAAAAAGACATTTGAGAAGATCGGTTATCCGGAAAATGTATCTAAAGTATTGGGAACGTTGTGTTGTTTGCACAGACATTTGCCGCAGGGAGCGCCTACAAGTCCGTCGTTAAGTAATATCGTTAGTTATGAGATGGATAGGAAGTTGGCGGCATTGGCAGCGGAATACGGACTGACTTATACCCGGTATGCCGATGACCTGACTTTTTCGGGAGATGTATTTCCCAAAGAGCAGATTATTCCCCGTATTAAACAAATCATTCGTGATGAGAAATTCGAACCGAATCATAAAAAGACCCGTTTCATCAATGAGTATGGTAGAAAGATTATCACGGGAGTGTCCATCTCTTCCGGTGTGAAACTGACTATCCCTAAAGCCAGAAAGAGGGAAATCCGAAAGAATGTCTATTTCATCCTGACGAAAGGTTTGGCAGAACATCAGCGACGGATTGGTTCGAGTGATCCTGTCTATCTGAAACGGCTGATTGGAGAGCTTTGTTATTGGCGGTCAATAGAACCGGACAATAGCTATGTATCCGATTCTATTGCTGCCCTGAAACGTTTGGAGAAAGGGTATTGATCTAATTTCTGTCACCTGAATCTACTAGACAGGATCACTCGAACCAACATTTAATCCGCAATCGTCACCCGTTCATTTTCAATTTTGGCATAATTCCTTTTCACGGCTTCGCGAATACCTCTTTGCATGGCAGCGTCTATGTTCGATCCCATACGGGCAAAGCCGAATTGTTGTGCACATGCTTTTATCAAATCTGCCACAGGCAGGCTGATGGAGTCTGTCAACAGTTGTCGGATGGCATTGGCTATCTCTTCGGGAGCTATATCTGTCGCTTCCCGCTCGGAAACCGGACGATAAATAGAGTAGGAGATGCATTGCTCTCTGTTTTTCCAGCAAAAAACAAATCCTTCATGTTCGGTGCGATAGATATTTAGTGCATCTAAAGCTGTCTCTATCTGTGATTCTACCCGTGCTCCCAAACGACTGATTCCCCATTCAGACAGAATCTTCTTGCAAAGCAATGATTTGCTGACCGGAGCTTCATTCTCTATAATCTTCCGTATTTGAGAAGTGAGGATAGAATAGCTTTCACTAAAGAAAAAGTCTTCCGGCGAATAGCTGCCTGGAGTGATCTTTGCCGATCGGTACTTTTGCTGTATTCCGCTTTGTGCGGAAGATGCGGAAGCAGTTTGCTTTTCAGAAGTGGCAGGTGATGCTTTGAGTACAAATGAAATTTCATTGTTATCTCTCTCTGCAGTCGGTACTGCTTCTTTTATTGACTCTTCTTTTATTGGCTCTTCTTTTGTTATTTTTTCTTTGTCTGTCGACTCTTTGTTCACAGATTCTTTTTCTGCTGTCATTGGGGCAGAATCAATTTCGGTGGTTGTCGTTGTTTGGGCATTAACCTTTGAACTCTTTTTGCGTGCGATAGCCTCTTGAATAGCAGCTATTACTTCGTCCGGTTTTTCCCACCAGTCCATAGTCCATATCCGGTAGATATCCCAGCCGAGTGCTTTCAGTACATTGTTTTGCACAATTTCCCGGTCACGTGCGGTCTTGGTACGTTTGTAGTTTTTGCCGTCGCAGATAATACCTAATTGATAGTTGGAGGTATTTTCGGTGTCAACGATACCTATATCTATTTTGTAACCGGAGCATCCGATGTCTGTATGCACGGTGTATCCCAATGAACGCAGTTTATCGGCAATGATATTCTCGATGGAGGCTGCTGTTTCCGTTGATTGGGCTGTCACACTGTTGATTGTATTCCTAGTTCCTTTCTCCGCATATTCGAGGAAACGTTTTAATCCGGCTACTCCGATAGAGGAAGTCCGGTTCAGGTCAATCATATCCGATCTTAAAGTGGAATAGATAATCATCTCATACCGGGCACGGGAAACGGCCACATTCAACCTTCTTTCGCCACCTACCCGGTTCAATGGGCCGAAATTCATGCTGACACGTCCTTCCGCATCCGGACCGTAGCCCACAGAAAAGAGAATAACGTCCCGTTCATCTCCCTGCACATTCTCCAGGTTTTTGATAAACAACGGTTCGTCACATTCCAGAGCAAGAGTTTCCAGTTCGGGATGGAAGATAAAGAGGTCGGAAAGTAAGTCTTCTATCAAGGCTTGCTGAACGATGCTGAAAGTCACCACACCGATACTTTTCTTTCTCAATTCCTCGCTTCTCAATCTTCTGGCTATTTCGTCTACCACCGCTTGAGCTTCCGCCCGGTTTTGGCGCGATTTGCCTTTATCATAATAACCGTTGATGTTGACTATCCTGACTTTCGATTCAATGTTGTCCGGAGAAGGGAAAGTCATCAGTTTGTTATCGTAATATTCGGAGTTGCTGAAAGCGATGAGGCTCTCATGTTTGCTTCGATAGTGCCACAATAAATATTTGGAAGGGATAGACAAAGCAAGGCAGTCGTCAAGAATACTCTCCAAATCCTCCATCTCAATATTATCTTCATCTACGGTGCTGACCGAGAAGAAGCTGGTAGGAGGCATTTGTTTCGGGTCCCCCACGATAATCACGTTTTTGCCTCGGGCAATAGCGCCCACCGCTTCATAAGTAGGCATCTGTGACGCTTCGTCAAAGACAATCAAATCGAATTTGTCAGCATCCGTATCAATGAATTGAGCGACGGAAAGCGGGCTCATTAGCATACACGGACACATACGCGACAATAAAGTAGGAATCTGATCGAACAGCTTGCGGATGGATATGCCACGAGCATTGTTGCGGATATTCTTTTGAAGGATGCCCACTTCGGAACTTTGGATAGCTTCGTGAGTAAAAGACGGAATGTTGGAAGCCAGCCGCGCAAACAATTCTTTTTTGGTCGTTTCTTCGAATTTGGCGGATATTTGTTTGTATTTAGCAATAATATCGTTGAAAATTTTGCCGTTGAATAATTCCAGCGTGGGTTCTTTGGCAATGATATACTGAATAACCGCCTGGTAGAAACTCTTGCAGAAGATGTCTGTCAGTTGGTCGGTAGGGATATTCTTTTCCTTATATTCTGTCGCGACAAATCCGATTCCCAGTTTATTCAGAGTTTGGTATGCTTGTAACCACTGATACCAGTCTTTGAGTTTGTCGAGGTTATCTTTCCAGGTTTGGACTTTTGATAGCGCAATCGTTATCCAGTCGGCTGAAGAGGTATAAAGCTCTTCTGTTGATATACCCAACGTGCCGGACAACTTCTTTTCAATGACTGTGAGTGTATCCGACAACTGATACAGTTCATTGAAAGAGTGAGCGTGAATATCTCTGAATGTTTGAATCCCTTCTGTGAGCTGTACAGACAAATTCTGTTTGATTTGTGACACCTTGGCAATGTCCTTTGCGTAATTCAGCAAATGTGAGTGAAGAGAAGCCATATCATTGATAATCTGCTCAATGGCAGTCCAATCCTCATTCTTGCCGAATCGTCCGAACAAAGAGGGGAGTTGGCCAGTGTATTTCTGAACAGCGTCCTTTTCTTCCTGATACCGGATAATCCGGTGGAGTAGCGGTTTGATGTCTTCTGTTTCAATGGTTTTTAAAGCATAGATGTTGATAGCCTTTTTGATTTTTCGCTGACCGAAATATCTGGGAAGGAACCATTGATCGGATACCCGGTTCCATTCGGCTACCGTCTGCTTTGCGTTGATAGACAGAATCTCTTTGGTGAATCCTGCCTCTATCTCTTTTCTTTGTTCATCACGTTTTTGCCCATGAACCACCACTTCACGATATTCATTCAGCGTTTCATTCAATAACGGCAGAGTCAGCAATCTCGGAGTCAGCTCCGGAATATCGAGTATTCTCCGGATGATACAGGCAATCGTTTGGAAATCCTTGCGTGTAGGGTGTATATCCGTATCTTTCAGAAGTACGGAAAATACGTCCAACTTCTGCCGGATGGTATTTAATAAATCAATGAAACCGGTAAGTAATTGGGAGGCTTCTTCTTTTCCGGCAGATGAATATTCGGAAATCGAGATGCCTGTTAATGGATGCCGATAAGGGTGTCCGCACGCATTGGCGGTTCTGACTAACGATTCGATAGCCTCTTCCCATTGCGCAAATGTATCTTTGTCTAATGTATCCAGATAAGGTTGTGGAATCTCAAAACAAGGTTCGACGTCTACAGATTGATAATGGATAATGGCGTCGTATAGTGAAACTCCGAACGGATATTCTTTATGCAGGGCTTCAATATACTGATTCAGTTCCGCCCGCAAATTCAGCAAACGCTCCGCTTCCTTTTTGAATTCTTCGGGAGGTGTCTGCCTGATAATTTCCGTTGTTTCTTTCAGTTGTGAGATAACAGCGGATTTCTTTGTTTTGTTGGAATGAATTTCCAAACAGAACGGAGCCAAACCGATAGCCGCCAGTCGGTTTTGAACAACGGAGAGGGCAGCCATTTTTTCCGCAACGAATAAGACACGTTTCCCTTTGTAAAGCGCGTTGGCGATGATATTGGTAATTGTTTGCGATTTACCCGTTCCCGGAGGGCCGTGCAGGATAAAAGTCTTATCGTGTACGGCTTCGTAAATGGCTTCCAATTGCGAAGAATCGGCGATGATAGGCAGAACGATGTCCGTTGGCGACAGTTGTTTGTCCATATCCGTTGCGTCTATTTCTTCTGTTGCGGCTTCCCATTCTATCTTTCCGTTGATGAGGCTTGACACAATTTTGTTCTGAACCAGTTTATTGGCATTATTGTGAATGTCATTCCACATGATGAACTTATTGAAAGAGAAGATGCCTAAGATGGCCTGCTCTTCCACGTCCCATTTACGTTGGTTTTTGATACTGTTACGAATGATGGAATAAATCAGTTTGACGTTAACGCCGCTTTCATCGGTGGGCAACGGGTCTAATCCCGATACGGTAATTCCGAAGTTTTGGCGAAGCATTTCTAATAACGTAATATTCATCATCGTTTCCTCTTCCCGTGAACGGATTACATAGCCTTTAGCTGCCGATTTACGGATGATTTCAACCGGCATTAGCAGGATGGGAGCGTAGCGGGGACGTTCGCTGGAAGGAGTCTCATACCATTTCAAAAGTCCGAGAGCCAGATAAAGAGTGTTGGCTCCGTTTTCTTCAATAGAGGTACGCGAGGAACGGTATAGGTGAGTCAGTGCTTTGCCTAAATCGTTTTCGGACAGATAAAAACGCAGTCTTTTCTGTGAAAGCTCCGAGTTGATGAAACCAACCACCGGATCAGACTCCGGTACAGAGGAATAAATTCCGAAATCCATCGCCGGGCTTTCCCAATCGGCAGGGCGGTGCAGGATGCGGAATTCTTCACCGTCGGCCAATGCATCTTCCAGGCAGGCCAGATTAGCCGGGATCAGTTGGAGCGTGTTTTTGGTAATCCGGATATTCAGCAGGTTGTTGCGAAGGCTCAAGTCCAGCAACCGCCTTTCCCATAACAGTTGTTTGGTGATTACGGTCTGGGTTTCATTGCCCGATAAATCATACGGATTGATACTTTGCGGGGTGGCATGAACGGCACTTTTCTGAATGTTGGTCTCTTTTTCGTCGACTTCCCATACCTGTCCGTGCAAAATACGTTGAGGGATGGGGCGTACACCCGAATATCTCGCTCTCTTGATGTCTATTGCAAGAAGGAAGTTATTCCCGTCCGCCAACTTTCCGTTTGCTTTCTTCACCGCATCGTCAAAATCGGACGAATGTCCCATATTCATGCAGGTCGTTTCAACCAAAGTAATGTCGTAGATTCCTTCCGCTGTTCTTTTCGTTAATAGAGAAACATCATCAATCGTAGGATCCGGGAAAGTTTCCGGCACCAGCCAGGCGCCTGCAAAGGCATGCCCTTGCGTGATGACGATTAAAGCATTCAGCCCGATTGCCTCCAGACAGGAAGCATAGAGCAAAGCCATATCCAGGCAGGTTCCCAATTTCTGTGCCATCACAGAATCGGCTAACCGGACACGCTGCCCATATTCTTCGAAACTGGCGGGAACGGTACTGTATATAATCTGTTGCTCCGCGATAGCTGTATAGATGGCAGCCATCTGTTTCCTCACCCTGTCCGGAGTGCGGCTTTGATATTCATCGAGAGACGGGTTGCCGGTCCATTGCCCCAGGATGGAAGCAGCTCTTTTGATAATCGGCGAGATAGCCGTATGATTGGGAGTGATGAAAGCAGCCAGCATTTCGGGCAATACGTTGAGTCCGCCCCATTGGTCGTATGCCAGGATGTCGATAGGATATGTTTGGCAGAATATCGGTTCTGCTTCAGCAGTAATTTCAATTTTCAGGTTGCCGGATAAACGTTCGGTCAGTTGTGTGAAGTAGTTGGCGGACAAAGTGAGATTGAATGACGACAGACGGATCGAACCGTTGGCCGGGATCTGTTCAACAGCCATCGGAGCGGCGTTTCCGAAAGTCGGTTCTGTCGTGATTACTACCTGAATGTCCTTCAGTGGGGCAGATGTCGTGTTCTCAATAGAAAGCTGATGAATGATCGATGCTCCGTTTTGTTGTATCGCAAAATTAATAAGCGGTAAATAGTCGCATTGCACCTTGACTTTGTCCAATCTCTCGTCCATGGCAAAAACTGTATAAATTAAAGATTGCAATATTACAAAAAATACGGATATAAATCTCTTTTCTTCTGCCATTCTTTTGTCAATCAAGAAAATATTTCTACCTTTGCGCCCGATTTATAGATAATATAATGTCTTATTTAATTAAAGTATTAAACAATTTTATTATTAATGGAAAACTTAAAGAACGTAGCTCCTATTGAAGATTTCAACTGGGATGCTTATGAAAATGGCGAAACAGTAACCAACGTTAGCCACGATGAACTTGAAAAAGCTTACGACGGTACGCTTAACAAAGTGAACGACCGTGAGGTTGTTGACGGAACCGTAATCGCAATGAACAAGCGTGAAGTAGTTGTGAACATCGGTTACAAATCAGATGGTATCATCCCTTTGAATGAATTCCGTTACAATCCGGACCTGAAAGTAGGTGATACTGTAGAAGTATACATCGAAAACCAGGAAGACAAAAAAGGACAGCTCGTTCTGTCACACAGAAAAGCCCGCGCTACTCGTTCTTGGGATCGCGTTAACGCTGCTCTGGAAAATGAAGAAATTATCAAGGGTTACATCAAGTGCCGCACGAAGGGTGGTATGATCGTAGACGTATTCGGAATCGAAGCATTCTTGCCGGGTTCTCAAATCGACGTTAAACCGATCCGCGACTATGATGTATTCGTTGGCAAAACAATGGAATTCAAAGTGGTTAAAATTAACCAGGAATTCAAAAACGTTGTTGTATCTCACAAGGCTCTTATCGAAGCTGAACTGGAACAACAGAAGAAAGAAATCATCGGTAAACTCGAAAAAGGACAAGTTCTTGAAGGAACTGTTAAAAATATCACATCTTACGGTGTATTCATCGACCTTGGTGGCGTAGACGGTTTGATTCACATTACTGACCTTTCTTGGGGACGCGTTAGCGATCCGAAAGAAGTGGTTGAACTGGATCAGAAGCTCAACGTTGTTATCCTTGACTTCGATGACGAAAAGAAACGTATCGCTCTTGGCTTGAAACAACTGACCCCGCACCCATGGGATGCGCTTGATACTGACTTGAAGGTTGGTGACAAGGTGAAAGGTAAAGTGGTCGTTATGGCTGACTACGGTGCATTCATCGAAATCGCTCCGGGCGTAGAAGGTTTGATCCACGTTTCAGAAATGTCTTGGAGCCAACACCTGCGTTCTGCACAAGATTTCATGAAGGTAGGCGACGAAGTAGAAGCTGTTGTGCTGACACTTGATCGTGAAGAACGTAAGATGTCTTTGGGTATCAAACAACTGAAACAAGATCCATGGGAAACAATCGAAGAGAAGTATCCTGTAGGTTCTAAGCATACTGCAAAAGTACGTAACTTCACTAACTTCGGTGTATTCGTAGAAATCGAAGAAGGTGTAGACGGCTTGATCCACATCTCTGACCTTTCTTGGACTAAGAAAGTAAAACACCCGTCAGAATTTACACAGATTGGTGCTGACATCGAAGTTCAGGTATTGGAAATCGATAAAGACAACCGTCGTTTGAGCCTTGGCCACAAACAACTCGAAGAAAATCCTTGGGATGTATTCGAAACAGTGTTCACTGTAGGTTCTGTACACGAAGGTACTATCATCGAAATGTTGGATAAGGGTGCTGTTGTAGCTCTTCCTTACGGTGTAGAAGGTTTCGCAACTCCGAAACACCTTGTAAAAGAAGACGGTTCACAAGCACAGTTGGATGAGAAACTTGAATTCAAAGTGATCGAGTTCAACAAAGACGCTAAGAGAATCATCTTGTCTCACAGCCGTATCTTCGAAGATGTAGCTAAAGCTGAAGAAAGAGCAGAAAAGAAAGCTACTTCTGGCGCAAAGAAAGCATCTTCTGGTAAGAGAGAAGATTCTCCGATGATCCAAAACCAAGCTGCTTCAACTACTTTGGGCGACATTGACGCTCTGGCTGCATTGAAAGAACAGTTGGAAGGAAAGAAATAATCTGAACAGAATATTTTCTGATGAAGGCGCTCCCGGTTGGGGGCGCCTTTTTTTATTCACCACAGAATTCTAAGACCTATGCAAATAATAGGCCTATAAAAAACAGTTAAAGAAGTTAAACGGGCTATTTCAGTCCGTTTACTTTTTGTAAGTCATTAACTCCACAAAGGGTGTTCCCCTTTTGACCACAGCAAACATTCTTCCTACTAGTTTAAACTTGACTGCATTTAGCACTACTCCATAAGCTTTCCCTTCCTTCCTTTTCCTTTCATAATACTCTTTCATTTCCTTATCCCATACAATCGCTGAATTAGCAGCTTGTGAAAGATCCGCTTTCAATAGTTTTGCTCCCGTGGGATAAACCCTTGTTTTACCTTTAATACTTGTTCCCGAAGAATGCTCAAAAGGAGCAATACCTAAATAACATGCATATTGACGTGCCGTTTCAAATGCCTGAAAATTATTAGTATGTATGATTGTATTCATCGCATTGATCGTCCCAATGCCTTTAATACTGTTTAAGAGCTCATAATTTCGGAGAATAGATGGGTCTGAATTGATAATTTGCAGCATTTCTTCTTCAACACTTGCAATTTCTTCATCCAGTATCTTTACCATATGGGCAGCGCGCTCAATGGTAGAAGTCATTTCACAATCTTTTCTATCAGTGAGAAAACCTTTGTATTCAGCTTGCTGCTTTACAAAACGTTTTCTCTCTGCAGCAAAGTCACGCAAACGGATAATTGAACTCCCTGACAGCTTAGAGTAAGATAGTTCATCCCGATGAAGATAAGCAAAATAGGCTATTCTTTCGGCATCTACACGGTCATTTTTCCCACGTACCAAGCCTAAGGAACGTTTTAAATGAAGAGGATTGAAAGAACAGTAATCGATGGATGCTGCTTCTAGAAAAAGGCATAAGTCAAAACTGTAAATACCCGTATTTTCCATACTAATGACCAGCCTTTTCTTTGCCATGTTTTTCTTTTTCAACCAACAAAGAAGAGATTTGTAGCCCTCTTCTTTGTTTAAGAAGCGTTCATAATTTGTTTCGTCCGCATGTTTCTTTGTAGGAACGTAAATAACAACATCCAAAGTTTTTTTTGAGATGTCAATGCCAATAAACCATTTCTTTTCCATATTTTTGCACTATTAAAGGGTTAACCATAGGTTGAACAAACTATATCCTTTAATAGGCCAACGACCTAAAATTCTAATTGGATCTGTTCAACTGATAAGGAAAGAAGGACTAATTCCGTGGATAGGGCTTCTGCCTAGAGAACACAATGGGTCACCTGCTTTCCTTGGTTAACTTGTTTTAACCACAAAGGTAATATTTCAACCTTTATTTTTCACAGTGCAAATCTAAAGGAGGACGCAGAGGACACAGAGGGTAGGGAGGATATGGAGAGGATATAGAGGACAGGAAGGATATGGAGAATACAGAGGGTGTGAAGGCTTGATTTAACAAACTAACGATGGCGATATATTTTATTTATATAAATCTACCCTCTTCTTCTCCTCCGCATCCTCTCCATATGCTCCTTACCCTTCTTACCCTCTGCGTCCTCCGTGTCCTCTGTGGTGAATAGAAAAAAAAGTTTCTTCCTTTGCAAGATTGAATCTGAAATGCTTTATCTTTGCATACCATGGAAAAATTTGAGTTACATATATTGGGATGCGGTTCCGCTTTGCCTACTACGCGACATTTTGCGACCTCTCAAGTCGTAAACCTGCGTGAAAAACTATTTATGATTGATTGTGGCGAGGGAGCACAAATGCAGTTACGCCGTTCGCGACTGAAATTTTCCCGATTGAATCATATCTTCATCTCTCATCTACATGGTGACCATTGTTTCGGATTGTTGGGGCTGATTTCTACATTCGGATTATTGGGAAGAACAGCCGATTTGCATATTCATTCTCCACGAGGACTGGAAGAACTGTTTGCACCGATGCTTGCTTTCTTTTGTAAGACTTTGACTTATAAGGTGTTCTTCCATGAATTCGAAACGAAAGAACCGATGCTTATCTACGATGACCGTTCGGTGACTGTAACTACTATCCCTTTAAAACATCGAATTCCCTGCTGCGGTTTCCTTTTTGAAGAGAAACAGCGTCCGAACCATATTATCAGAGACATGGTGGACTTTTATAAAGTCCCCGTCTATGAACTGAACCGTATCAAGAACGGAGCAGACTTTGTAACTCCTGAAGGAGAAGTAATACCTAATTTACGCCTGACCCGTCCTTCAGCTCCGGCTCGTAAATATGCTTATTGCTCCGATACAATCTATCGCCCGTCGCTTGCCGAACAAATCAGCAATGTAGATTTGCTTTTCCATGAGGCTACCTTTGCGCAGACAGAGCAGGCACGTGCTAAGGAAACTTATCATACTACGGCTGCGCAAGCCGCACAACTAGCTTTGGACGCCAATGTGAAACAATTGGTGATCGGACACTTTTCAGCCCGTTACGAGGATGAATCTATTTTGCTTAATGAAGCATCCGCCATTTTCCCGCAAACCATTTTAGCGAAAGAGAATATGTGTATTGACGTTGATGGAGGAACTGTGTATGAGAAATAGACGCCTGCTTTGGGGAGCGGTAATCCTGTTCGTCGTTTGTTTGGTAGCCTGTAAGAAAGAGAAACCCCAATCTCCGATACCGGACTCTCTGGCTTCCCTGCAAGAACTGTTCAACCCTGCTTATCAAATAGATGCCGACAGTATTCGTCTGATGATTCGTTCCTATTTGAACGAAAGCCCCGTAACTCCCTGGGATTCGGCTTTGTTGGCCCATTATCGGGAAAAAGATGAATTCTTCTGGTTGAATGACTCGCTTGTGTCCGATAAACCTGCCGCACAGGTGGCGGACTCTATGTTGTTCTGGCTGGGAGACATTTCACGGCATGGTATTAACCCGAATCTTTATTCGGTCGATAGCATCCGTGAGAGATTGCAACAAATACGTTCTTTGAAGTTGCAGGAAGGAAAGACAATGAACCGTCTGTTGGCAGATGTAGAATATCAGTTGACAGCCGCATATCTTTCGTATGTGTGCCAGTTGAAGTTTGGTTTCCTGCCTTCGGAACGCAGATGGAATGATTCGATCAATCGTATTCCCTTAAAACATTGTGATGTTACTTTTGCAAATGCCGCCCTCGATTCCTTGCGTGCAAATCCAATTGCTGCTCTTCGTGGAGTACAACCTTCTTCTCCGCTTTATCGCAAGATGCAGGAAGAACTGGTTCGTGTAAATGCTTGGGGGAAAACGGATACTACGGATTATTACCGGAATCGTCTGTTGGTAAATATGGAGCGGGCGCGTTGGCAATATGCATTGGATAAAGGACAGAAATATGTGATAGCCAATGTGGCGGCATTCATGTTGCAGGCAATCAACGAAGAAACGGACTCTATCCTGGAGATGCGTATCTGTGTGGGGAGCGTGAAAAATAAAACTCCTCTGTTGTCGAGCAGGATTTATTATATGGAACTGAATCCGTACTGGAATGTACCTCAAAGTATTATCAGGAAAGAAATCATCCCTACTTATCGCAGAGATACGACCTATTTCACCCGTAACCGCATGAAGGTATACGATAAGAACGGCTTGCAAGTAAACCCTCATCAGGTTAATTGGGCTAAATATGCAGGAAAAGGCGTACCCTATACGGTGAAGCAGGACAATAAAACGGGGAATTCATTGGGACGCATCATCTTCCGTTTCCCTAACCCTCATTCTGTATACCTGCACGATACTCCTTCCCGGTGGGCTTTCACGCGAAACAATCGTGCGGTGAGCCACGGTTGCGTCCGCCTTCAGAAAGCACTCGACTTCGCTTTCTTCCTGTTGAAAGAACCGGATGAATTATTGGAAGACCGTATCCGTATTGCAATGGATATCAAGCCGGTAAGTGAAGAGGGGAAGAAGCTGCCTGTCAGTGCGGCCTACCGCGAACTGAAACATTATAGTTTAGAGAAATATATACCTTTATTTATAGATTATCAGACGGTTTATCTGTCTGCCGATAATAATTTGAGGTATTGTGAGGACATTTATAAATATGATTCGTCTTTACTAGAGGCAATGAACAACCTGAATTTGAAACCATAAATAAACATACAGATACAAGAGATTATGATTCCTTATAACGAACGCGAAGTTCTGAAACTCCTTCAGGAGGAGAGTACACAGCGGAAAGGATTTGAAATGATTGTGGCGCAGTATAGCGAGCAATTATATTGGCAAATCCGCCGGATGGTACTGTCGCATGAGGATGCGAACGATCTCCTGCAAAACACTTTCATCAAGGCATGGACGAATATTGATTATTTCCGTGCCGAGGCGAAACTGTCTACCTGGCTCTATCGCATCGCGCTGAACGAATGTCTTACCTTTCTGAACAAGCAGCGCGCTATGACTACCGTGGATATTGACGATCCTGAAGCTGCGATTGTGCAGAAGCTGGAAAGTGACTCCTACTTTTCGGGCGACGAAATACAGTTGTGTCTGCAAAAAGCTCTATTGACTTTGCCGGAAAAACAGCGTATGGTGTTCAATCTGAAATATTATCAGGAAATGAAATACGAAGAGATGTCGGAAATCTTCGGTACATCGGTTGGTGCGCTCAAAGCGTCATATCATCATGCGGTGAAGAAAATAGAGAAGTTTTTAGAAGAAATAGATTAAACCTTTTAAATTGGACGTTGTCTAAGTAAAAGAGAGGAGAAAAACGTATGAAAGAAGAAGATATCCTATTGAAGAAGCTTGGTAAGGAAAATTCCTTCAAAGTGCCTGATGGTTACTTTGAAAACCTGACTTCGGAGGTAATGAATAAACTTCCTGAAAAAGAAAAAGTAGTTTTCAAGGAAGAATCTGTCAGCACATGGACAAGACTGAAACCATTGCTCTATCTCGCTGCTATGTTTGTAGGTGCGGCCCTGATTATCCGGGTAGCGTCGACAGATCACAAGCCTGCTGCGGTCGATGAAGTGGCGGTGACGGAGGTGGATACTGAAGTCGTATCGGACGAAATGCTGGATGTGGCACTGGACCGTGCTATGCTGGATGATTATTCGTTATATGTTTATTTGAGTGACACAAGTGTAGAATGATTTATTAAAACTGATTGAATACAGAAAATGAGAAAACTAATCGCATGGGTTGTTTTGTTGTGTGGCTTTATGCCTGTTCTTTGGGCTGCTGACGGATGTGATCAGCATTTATCCCGGGAGGAGTTCAGGGCAAAACAAAAGGAATTCATTACCGAACAGGCAGGATTGAGTAAAAAGGAGGCAGCCAAGTTCTTTCCCGTCTATTTTGAACTCCAGGATAAGAAGAAGAAGCTGAATGATGAATCGTGGGATTTGATGCGCAAAGGTAAAGATGATAAGACAACGGAAGCTCAATATGCAGAAATCAACGATAAGATAGCCAACAATCGTATTGCTGCCGATCAGCTTGATAAGACTTATCTGGGTAAGTTCAAAAGGATTCTTTCCAGTAAGAAGATATTTCTCGTGCAGCGTGCGGAAATGCGCTTCCACCGGGAGATGATAAAAGGAATGAATCGTGGCAAGGATAAAGGAAACGATTCGAAGAAGAAATAAAGAAAAACAGAGCGTCTGACTCGTATGAATAGACGTTCTGTTTGAGTAAAATAGAGGCTCTACTCGCACGGAATAGAGCCTCTATTTTTTTTATTTAGACAACATTGATTTTAAGTGTTCTATTTCTGCAATCAATAGTGGAATATCCTGTTTGGCATGTAAATCAATGTTACTCATAGGTCTTACAGTCCTTTTTTCTTTGCTTCATTCCAAATAGCATCCATCTCTTCAAGAGACATATCCTTCAGGCTTTTTCCTTCCTTGATAGTATGTTCCTCCAAATAATTGAAGCGACGGATAAACTTTTGGTTGGTAAGTTCCAAAGCGTTATCAGGATTGATCTTGTAGAGACGCGCTGCATTGATAAGGCTAAACATGACGTCGCCGAATTCAGCTTCTGCCTTGTCCTTATCCATATTAGCTACTTCATCCTGAAACTCTCCGATTTCTTCCTTCACTTTATCCCATACCTGTTCACGCTCTTCCCAGTCGAAACCTACATTACGGGCTTTGTCTTGAATACGATAAGCCTTGATGAGCGAGGGGAGGGCAGCGGGTACACCGCTCAATACACTCTTATTGCCGTCTTTCTCCTTTAGCTTCAACTGTTCCCAATTTTCGGAAACTTGTCCTGCTGTCTCTGCTTTTACCTCTCCGAATACATGCGGGTGACGGAAAATCAGTTTATCACACAGTTTGTCGCAAACATCTTTGATGTCAAAATCTCCTGTTTCCGAGCCTATCTTGGCATAGAAAGCAACGTGCAATAATACGTCGCCCAATTCCTTGCAGATTTCTTTCTTGTCATCCCTCATCAGGGCGTCGCAAAGTTCGTAAGTCTCTTCTATGGTGTTGGGACGCAGACTTTCATTGGTCTGTTTGCGGTCCCAGGGACATTTAACACGCAGTTCGTCGAGAATGTCCAGGAAGCGTCCGAAGGCTTCCATCTGTTCTTGTCTGGTATGTGACATAAATATATTTTGTATTAAAATTGTTATAAGGCTATTATTAATAATTCATTCCGAAATTCCAAAGTGGAATAATATTCCCGTATCCGGTTTCTATATCATCTTTTACAATGTATCCTTCTTTGGCTCCGGTTATTTGTTGTTGTCCTTTGTTTTTTCCGCCTATTTCAAATGTTCTTTCTCCTATTTGGAAATCTGAGATTTTGGAAGATATAATATCCTGTTTAACTCGCATTTGGTTATAAAAAAATGTTTCGCGGATATTACCGATATTGGAATTTTCTCCTCCTAATGCATAAATGAGATTAGTATTATCAAGATATATTTTTTCTACTTTGCCCAGACCTCTGACCCCGCCTGTGTCATCGCGAACTTGAGCTATCATCCCCGCTTTCTCGATATAAAGTAAGTAATCGCTTAAATAATTACGACTAACTCCAATGATGTCAGCAAGTTTTTGCATGACAGGCTTAAATGGAACGCTTTTGGCAATAATCATCAACAGTTGTTTCAATTTACGTCCTGTGGAGACATTCATATTAGCATATTGAGGTATGTCATTTTCCATAGTCTGGTTGATTACTTGGTTCAACTCGATTTCAAAAGTGATATCTTTGCTAAACGGGTAATAGCCGTGTTGTATATATTCAGCGAATAGCGGAAGTGGATGTGCTATTCCCGGAATTTCAACTTTATGTTCCAGTATCTCTTCTAATGTGTAGACTGGTACATGAATTTGATGGAACATACTTAAATATTCTCTGAAAGACAGCCCTTGCATTTCATAGATGGGGGCACGTCTGCTTAAATCTGCCGTTCCTTTATAAATATCTAAAATAGAGGAACCGGTGAAAAGAACTTGCATATCAGGATAAGAATCGAATATCTGCTTCAATTCACGAGACCAGTTAGGGTATTTGTGTATTTCATCAATAAATAGGTGCTTGCCACCTTGTTTGCTGAATTTGTCTGTTAGGTCAATTAGGGAATTATCGGCAAAGTACATATTGTCTGCTGAAACATACAATGTGTCTTTCGGATTCATGTTCTGCTTGATATGTTGAAGGAACATGGTGGTTTTACCTACTCCGCGTGGCCCAACAAGTCCGAGCATATGGCT
>NZ_JADPLO010000084.1:0-20611 GCF_015667765.1 Bacteroides sp. 1001302B_160321_D4
GCATCATTTAGAGGAGTAGTGGATATGAGCTTCTTCCTTTTTAGGCTAGCAAAGGTATATGCATGAAGGGAATTGACTAAACTTAATCCCCCAAGAATTACAACTGAGCCGGAATAGTGGCTTTCTCCTCTAAATAAAGAATAAAGCAAGTATCCTGAGAAACATGATTGACTAGGGTAAAGTAATCAAGGATTCCTGAAGGCAAGAACAAGCTTAAAGAAGCAACAGGATCAATCGTTTGGGAAGAGGATGTTTTCATGATGCAAAAATAAGAATTTTAACGCAATCCCCCAAGGTTTCAGACTGAGCCGGATTCTCCATTTGCTAACGTTTTCCACTTGTAGCACACTACGTTGATTGCTGCACTCATAAAATTTTTGGTTGACTTCTTGGTTGACTTCAACCGCATAGTTTCGTGCAGATTCAGCACCCTCTAAAAACAAAAATCAGATAGAAATCTTGCGATAACTATCTGATTTTCAGAAGAGCGGAAGACGGGGCTCAAACCCGCGACCCTCAGCTTGGAAGGCTAATGCTCTATCAACTGAGCTACTTCCGCAATTTTTGTGGGCAAAGATGGATTCGAACCACCGAAGTCGAAAGACAGCAGATTTACAGTCTGCCCCATTTGGCCACTCTGGTATTTGCCCTTTTTTGCTTTTGAGGAGGTTTGTTTCTCAATTGCGGTGCAAAGATACAACTATTTATTTAAACTCCAAACAAAATCGATCATTTTTATTGCAGTAATTGCACATTCGTCTCCTTTGTTACCCAGTTTGCCACCGGCACGATCCTCTGCTTGCTCCATTGTATTTGTGGTAATTAATCCGTAAATAACTGGTATATCGCCAGTTGCGTTTAATTCGGTAATTCCCTGGGTTGCTCCCATACAAACATAATCAAAATGTGGAGTATCTCCTTTAATTACGCAACCAATTGCAATAATTGCATCAAGATCGCAATTTTCCATCATTTGATTGGCGCCAAAAGTTAGTTCGAAACTTCCCGGTACAGTTTTTACCAGAATATTTTCGTCTTTTGCTCCATGTTTTTTTAATGTATCGACTGCGCCTTTCAGTAAAGCACCGGTAATATTGAAGTTCCATTCGGATACGACAATGCCAAATTTCATTGCTTCTGCATTCGGAACGGAATTGAAATCATATTCGGATAAGTTATGGTAAGCTGTTGCCATAGTAAATTAAAAGTTGAGAATTATAAAATGAAGTTTGAAAGTATGGGAAATTAAGAAGAAAGGCACGGATTTCACGGATTCCACGGTTTTAATAGATAATCCGCTTAATCCGGTGTAATCCGTGCCTCGATCTCCTTATATAATAAGGTATTATTTTTTCATCAATTTAGCCTGTTCGATATATTTGTCGATGTCCATAGCTTGATAAGACTGGAAGTATTTATCCTTGATCTTAGTGTAAGCGTTTACTGCATCGTCATATTTTCCTTGTTTTACCAAGATTTCTCCGGCTTGTATCAGGAAAATCGGGCTTAATGTGTTATTGTCAGCTTTGTCTGCTGCCGACAGTAAAGTAGAGGCAGCTTTGTCCAGTTGACCAAGTTGTGCATAGCAGTTACCTGCAGCACCCAAGATTGCCGGAGCAACCATTTGGTCTTTTCCATTGAAGCTATCCAGCATCTTCACTGCTTCTTCATATTTGCCAAGTTGTGCGTAGCAAATACCAGCATAAGCTTTTGCCAAATTAGCAGCTTTTGTTCCGCTGTACTCATCAGCTACTTTCAGGAAACCTGTGTAACCGATGCTGTCACCGTTTAAAGCCTGTTCAAAAGCATCCTGTTCAAAGTATTCCTGTCCTTTGAAAAGAGCTGCTTGTGCTTTTTCTTCACGTGGTTCAGCATAGAGGTTTTTGTACATGATAAAACCTGCTACAATAATAATCACAGCAACAACACCGCCAATAATTGCGTTTTTGTACTTGATAAGAAATGCTTCCGATTGTGTCAGTGCATCTTCTACGTTCAGATGTTCGTTCTGGTTCTTTTGTTCTGCCATTTTATATGATTCTTTTTGTTATTATTCACAGTTTGATATTTCGACTCGCAAAAGTAGTTTTTTTATATCTACAAATGAAATTTAGAAGCATCTTTTTTTGTTTTACACCCGAAAACCACGAAAATCTTGCTACTTTTGTGAACAAATTAACGTGTGCACAATGATACTGAAACGAATATCTATATTAAATTATAAGAATCTGGAAGAGGTGGAGCTGGGATTCTCTGCCAAACTGAATTGTTTTTTTGGACTGAATGGGATGGGGAAGACGAATCTGCTGGATGCAGTGTATTTCTTATCCTTCTGTAAAAGTTCCGGCAATCCGATTGATTCGCAGAATATTCGTCATGAACAAGACTTCTTTGTCATCCAGGGTTTCTATGAAGCGGAGGACGGAACTCCTGAAGAGATTTATTGTGGAATGAAACGCCGTTCGAAGAAACAATTTAAACGGAATAAGAAAGAATATAGTCGTTTCTCGGATCACATCGGCTTCCTTCCTTTGGTGATGGTTTCACCTGCCGATTCTGAATTGATAGCCGGAGGGAGTGATGAACGTCGCCGGTTTATGGATGTAGTGATTTCGCAGTATGATAAAGAATATCTTGAAGCACTGATACGGTATAATAAAGCATTGGTGCAGCGTAATTCATTGCTGAAGAGTGAGTTTCCGGTGGAGGAGGAATTGTTTCTTGTATGGGAGGAAATGATGTCTCAAGCCGGTGAAATCGTTTTCCGGAAGCGTGAAGCGTTTATCCGGGAGTTTATTCCTATTTTCCAATCTTTCTATTCTTTTATTTCTCAGGATAAAGAGGCTGTGGGATTATCTTATGAGTCTCATGCACGGGATGCTTCTTTGTTGGAAGTGTTGAAGCAGAGCAGGGAGCGGGATAAGATAATGGGGTTCTCTTTGCGGGGGATTCATAAGGATGAGTTAAATATGCTGTTGGGCGAATTTCCGATAAAGAAAGAAGGCTCGCAGGGACAGAATAAGACATATCTGGTGGCGTTAAAACTGGCACAGTTTGATTTCTTGAAACGTACGGGCAGAACTGTTCCTTTATTATTATTAGATGATATTTTTGATAAACTGGATGCTTCCCGCGTAGAGCAAATAGTGAAGTTAGTGGGCGGAGACAATTTCGGGCAGATATTTATAACGGATACGAACCGGGGGCATCTGGACCGTATTTTACATAAGGTAGGTAGTGATTATAAGATATTTCGTGTAGAAGAGGGTACAATTCAAGAAATGGAGGCTGACGATGAAGCGCAATGATGCCGAACAAATAGGAAAACTGATTCAACAGTTTCTTCGTCAGGAGAGTTTGGAGTCTCCGCTGAACGAACAAAGACTGTTGGATGCCTGGCCTCAAGTCTTAGGACCGGCGGCGGCTTATACCAGCAATCTTTATATTCGTAATCAGACATTGTATGTGCATCTTACTTCTGCTGCTCTCCGGCAGGAGTTGATGATGGGGCGTGAAGTATTGGTGCGCACACTCAATCAGAGAGTCGGTGCTATGGTTATTACAAACATTATTTTTCGTTGAGGAAAGGGATTCTGTCTATAACCTTTATACCCAGCTTGCGAAGTGTTTCGGTTGCACGGCTGTAATAAAAAGGATTTTCCAGATATTGATTATTGTGAGCATCTACACCGATGATAGCGGTGCAACCTTCATGGGCGGCTACTTTCCAGAAATCCGGGTAAGGAATGGTGATGATTCCATGAATGTCATTATACTCTTCATAACCAAGATTATATTCCAACGGTAGGTTTAACCGTGCTGCTGTTCGGCAGATATGTCTGCTGACCAGTTTGCAATGATGATCGAATTCCGGGTAGGAACGCATGAATAAATCCGGATGGGCAAGGTAGGCAAACAGTCCGCTTTCCATCCCTTCAATAGCACTCTCTTCGTAGAGCTCGAGCATGTCTACCGAATCTGTATTCCGGCCGAAATAGGGAAACTTCTCATCTGTATGAAAATGGTGATTTCCGAAAATGATGTAATCCAGCTTATATTCTTTGATGATTCCTTTTAACCAGTGTATATATTCAGGAAAGTATTCACATTCCAATCCTATTTTTATACTGATTTGATTCTTGTATTTTTCTTGTAGCGAACGGAGGCTTTCCACATACCCCGGCAACTCTTCAGGGAGCATGCGGATGTCGGAGATATAATTGGTGTGGTATTTCCACGGAGTGTGGTCTGAAAAGCCTATTTCTTGATAGCCGCCTTTGATGGCACTTAAAACAAATTCTTCGTCACTCCCTGTCGCATGATGGCAGCGGGTGGTATGGGTGTGATAATTCGTCTTCATTGATTGTTATAATTATATCCATGCGGACGTCGAATGATTCCGCAGGAACTTCTTCTACTAATTGAAATGGGAAACAAATCCCAGCTTTGTAAGCTGTTGGTATGCGTGGCAAGAGGCGGTCGTAGTATCCTTTTCCTCGTCCCAAACGATTACCTTTTGCGTCGAAAGCGACCCCGGGAACGACGATGAAGTCGATGGCTGCATAGTCTGTGAATGCTTCCCCGGTTGGTTCTTCTATGCCATAGACACCACAGATTGACATATTTTCAGGCCCGGTATATACCCGAAGCTCTAAATCATCGCCTACCACTACGGGGAGCAAGATTCGTTTCTTATTGCTCCATTTTTGGATAAACTCATGTGTGTCTACTTCATCATTTAGCGAATGGTATAGTAGTACGGTATTGGCCGCCCTGAAAGCCGGGTGGGCTTCAAGGGCGGTCAGTATGTTAGCTGATTGCAGCTTTCGCATAGTCGAATCCGCGTGTTGGGTCTTCAGTAATGCTATACGCTTGCGCAGTTCTTTTTTTCTTTCCATCTTTTTTGTCCTTCGTCACTTCTTCCTCTTCAACGGCTACCGGAGCTTTGGGGAAAGCTTCTCCTTTTTCGAGTATCTCAATGCCTTTAATGACGGTAGCATCTGTCTTGTTAAAATATTGAAGATAAGCTTCCAGTCCAAGCATATTGTAGATGATGTTACCAAAGAGGTTCTTTTCCAAAAGTTTGTATGACTTCTGAATGAGGATATTTCTTCTTTTCACTCCTTTGCTGTCGGCAAAACGGACAAACTGTTCTACCAATCCCTGATGACGAAGATAATTCAGCAATTCTTCCTCTGTTTCATATTGGCTAAGTTTCTTCCGGTTATTGTCGGTGTACTGGAATGTGAATTGAATAGTCAGTCCCCGGTTGATAACAGTAGAAAGATAAGAGGTGACTCCCGTTGTATCTTGCGGTACGAATATATCCGGCATGATACCACCACCGCCATAAACAGTACGTCCCAGGCTGGTGTTATAGCGTTCGCTCTCATTCTGCTTGATACTGTCGCGTGAGAAGAATTCCCCATGTTCGTAACGGGTATATAAATCCAGTTCGTAGTTACGATCTTTACCGCTTTCGTATGGGCGTTGGATACAACGTCCGGATGGAGTGTAGTAGCGGGCGATTGTCAGGCGGATAGCCGAACCATCACTGAAATCGATCGGTTGTTGCACAAGCCCCTTACCAAAGGAACGGCGTCCTACAACTGTACCCCGGTCGTTATCCTGAATAGCTCCGGTGAAGATTTCACTGGCAGAAGCAGAACCTTCGTCAATCAATACGACGAGTGGCATTTTCTGACAGCTACCTGTACCGTTGGCGAATTCTTCTGCACGTGGATATTTACGGCCTTGAGTGTATACGATTAATTTGCCTTCGGGCAGGAATTCATTCACCATGCGGATGGCAGCTTCCATATATCCTCCGGTGTTACCGCGGAGGTCAATGATTAGACCTTTGCATTTTTTATGGTTGAGTTGTGCCAGTGCATTCAACAATTCTACATGGCTGGTACGTCCGAATTTGCTGACTTTCACGTAACCTATGTCATCGTTTAGCATATAAGCTGCATCAACGGTATTTTGAGGAATGTCTCCACGGGTAATGTTGAAATGCAATAAGTCTTTTTCTCCTGTTCGTTTGATACCTAATTTCACTTGTGAACCTTTCGGGCCTTTCAGAGTGCGCATAGCCCGTTCGTTGGTTACTTTCTTACCAACAAACAAACTGTCGTCCACGGTAACAATACGGTCGCCCGCCATCAATCCTATCTTTTCAGAAGGGCCACCCTGAACGACTGCATTCACATGAATGGTGTCATTCTGTATAGTAAACTGGATACCGATCCCGCTAAAGCTACCTTCCAGTTCCGAGTTGACTTCTTCGAGATTTTGGGCAGGGATATAAGTTGAATGTGGATCTAATTCGGCCAGAATCTGCGGCATGGCTTTTTCCACTAAATCGGCCATGTTTACGGTGTCGACATATTGATCGTCTACAATGCGTAACAATGCGTTTAGCTTATTGGAGGAACCGTTGATGATACCCAAACGGTTGCCGGCAAAATGCTTGGCATAAAATGTACCGATAAGAATCCCGACTACCACGCTGACTGCTATGATGACAGGTGTAAAACGTGAAGAGTTTTTTGTACTCATGTCTATTCCTTTTTTAAAACGTTCGTCTTCTTATTTATTCGGAGAGGAATGGTTATCTAATTCTGTGTAGATAACTTCGATTCCCGCCCGTTTTAATAACTCAATTCCATCTTCCAGGCGGTAATGTTCGGAGTAAACTACCCGTTTGATCCCTGCCTGTATGATTAACTTCGCACATTCGATGCAAGGAGAGGCGGTGACGTACATGGTAGCACCGTCGCTACTGTTGTTTGAACGTGCTATTTTGGTAATGGCATTTGCTTCCGCATGCAGGACGTATGGTTTTGTCAGATTGTTTTCATCTTCACATACATTCTCAAAACCGGAAGGCGTTCCGTTATATCCGTCGGAGATAATCATTTTATCTTTAACAATTAAAGCTCCTACTTTACGGCGTTGGCAATAGGAATTTTCAGCCCATATACTGGCCATGCGTATATAACGTTTGTCAAGTTCTAATTGTTTCTTTTCAGTGTCCATGTTGTTTACTATTTATTACTAACTACCCGGAAAACCATACGGAAAGTTTGTTTACCGGATGCCGGTTTGTATAAAAGGTATAAGTTATTACTATCTCCTTCGTAAGATGTAGCAGCATTAAGCCCCTCTATAAAATTTCTGGCGAGTTGGTCGTTACCATAATTACCTGCAGTGGTAACAGTAGCTTTAAAGCTGTTGTTTTTGGCATTGGCACTCCATTTCCCTTCAAAAGTACTGGTTGCAATGACAGTTCCTTTTATATTTCCGTTCATAACATCTCCATCTACTGTACCATCAAATACGATATTGTATGTACCATTCTTATTAAGCTCTTTGATACTTGCTTTTTCTTGTTCCTCATTCTCCCAAAAGCCAAACATCTCATGACCTCCATCCACAGTGATATAATTTAGTTTCCACGTTTTTCCTGTAAAGATAGCGGCTACATCGTCCGAATCATTACACCCTGAAAATAAAGGAAGCAATAGTAATAATCCTACTATTTTATAGATATTCTTCTTCATACGGTTATGTTTAATACTTAATACCTTATACTTAATACTTATTTCTTTATTCCATTTCTGATTAATAAAGCATCAATACTTGGTTCCTGTCCGCGGAAACGTTTATAAAGTACCATTGGATGTTCCGTTCCTCCTTTCGACAAGATATTATTGCGGAACGAGTCTGCAACTTCCTGATTGAATATTCCTTTTTGCTTGAACAATGAGAAAGCATCGGCATCCAGTACTTCCGCCCATTTATAACTATAGTATCCGGCGGCATATCCACCAGCAAAGATATGGGAAAACTGCGTACTCATGCAAGCTTCTGGTACAATCGGCAATATTTGTGCATCCTTCCAGGCTTCCTGTTCATAAGCTTTCACGTCTCCTTCAAAAGGAGTGTTGCGAGTATACCACGCCATATCGAGTAAACCGAAACTTAGTTGTCGCAGACAAGCATAGGCAATATTAAAATTAGAAGCATCTACAAGACGTTTTATTAATTCATCCGGTAAAACTTCTCCTGTCTGATAATGACGGGCAAATGTATTGAGGAAATCTTTCTCTATGGCGAAGTTCTCCATAATCTGCGAAGGAAGCTCCACAAAGTCCCAATATACATTGGTTCCGCTTAAACTTCTGTAAGTGGAATTGGCAAACATACCATGCAGGCTATGTCCGAACTCATGCAAGAATGTTTCTACTTCATTGAATGTTAATAAAGCAGGCTTATTCTCGGTTGGCTTGGTAAAGTTCATCACAACGGATACATGCGGACGGCTGTTTTCGCCAGTCTTTTTATCTATCCATTGGTCTTTGTAACTTGTCATCCAAGCTCCGGCGCGCTTACCTAAACGCGGGTGGAAGTCAGTATATAAGACGGCTAAGAATTTTCCGTCTTTATCAAACACTTCAAAGGCTTCCACTTCTTTATGGTAAACCGGAATTTCTGTATTTTTCCGGAAAGTAATTCCATATAACTTTTCAGCTAGTCCAAACACTCCTTTCTTCACTTGTTCCAATTCGAAGTAAGGACGGAGCATTTCTTCATTGATATTGAATTTTTTGTCTTTCAGTTTGTTTGAATAATAACTCCAGTCCCAAGGCATTACAACGAAATCATCTCCCTGCTCTTCGCGGGCCAGTTCTTGGATTTCTTTGTATTCTTGTTGTGCGGTAGGAGCGTATGCTTCCAACAGTTGGTTGAGCAGTTTGTATACAGACTCACTGTTTTCAGCCATTCTTTTCTTTAGCGTATATTCCGCATAATCTTTGTATCCCAATAGCTGGGCTATTTTCATACGTGTATTAGCTATATTTTTTACGATATCGATATTATTGAATTCGTTATCGTGCGTACATTTTGTATTGTAAGCCATATACAATTTCTGGCGTAAATCACGGTTGTCGGAATACGTCATGAAAGGAACGTAGCTTGGAGCATGAAGCGTGAACGCCCATCCTTCTTTTTCTTCGCTCTTGGCTGTTTCAGCAGCAGCTTCTATGATAATTTCGGGTAATCCGGCGAGACTTTCCTTTTTTGTCAATAGCATCTGATAGGCATTTGTCTCTTTCAGGTTGTTTTCACTGAAAGTAAGCGTCAGTTTACTCAACTCGTTAGTCAGGCGGCGGTACTCTTCCCGCGCTTCTCCTTCCAAATTGGCACCATGACGAACAAAACTGTTGTATGCATTTTCCAGTAACTGTTTTTGTTCCTGTGTCAGTTGCAAAGTCTCTTTTTGGTTATACACTTCTTTCACACGTGCGAATAACTTTTCATTCAGTGTGATATTATTGCTGTGTTCACTAAGCAACGGCATAATCTTTTGAGCGAGTTCTTGCAGATCGTCATTCGTTTCTGCGCTCAACATATTACCGAAGACGGCAACTACTTTATCCAGTAATTCCCCTGATGCTTCGAAAGCTTCTATCGTATTGCTAAAATCAGCCTTTTCCGGATTCTGTATGATAGCCTCTATTTCAGCATTTTGCAGCTTGATTCCTTCGAGGATAGCAGGCTCATAATGTTCAGTTTCAATCCGGTCGAACGGCACGGTTCCGTGCGGCGTATGGTATTGCCCGTAGAAAGGATTCTGGGCGTTTGTTATATTGCTCATAGTGCAAACTAGTATCAATGTTATTAATAATCTCTCCATAGAAGTACAAAGCTACTAAAATTGTCGCTTATTCAACGGATAACACGTTGCTTTTTAACAATATATAAAATGAAATGTATAAAAAAACCGCTACGGTTTCCCGCAGCGGTTTTCTATATGGTTCAAGCTTCTAATTAAGCGTTAACTGATGCCATGTGAGCGATCAAGTCAAGAACTTTGTTAGAGTAACCGATTTCGTTGTCATACCAAGATACAACTTTAACGAAAGTATCAGTCAAAGCGATACCTGCTTTAGCGTCGAAGATAGAAGTACGAGCGTCACCTAAGAAGTCAGAAGAAACTACTGCATCTTCAGTGTAACCCAGGATACCTTTCAATTCGCCTTCAGAAGCTTCTTTCATTGCAGCGCAGATTTCAGCGTAAGTAGCCGGTTTAGCCAAGTTAACTGTCAAGTCAACTACAGATACGTCCAAAGTCGGAACACGCATAGACATACCAGTCAATTTGCCGTTCAATGCAGGGATTACTTTACCTACAGCTTTAGCAGCACCAGTAGAAGAAGGGATGATGTTGCCAGAAGCAGCACGACCACCTCTCCAGTCTTTCATAGAAGGACCGTCAACTGTTTTCTGAGTAGCAGTTGTAGAGTGAACTGTAGTCATCAAACCGTCAAGGATACCGAACTTGTCGTTCAATACTTTAGCGATAGGAGCCAAACAGTTAGTAGTACAAGAAGCGTTAGATACAAATTGAGTACCTTTTACGTATGTCTTTTCGTTTACACCGCAAACGAACATCGGAGTGTCATCTTTAGAAGGAGCTGACATTACAACATATTTTGCACCAGCTTCGATGTGAGCCTGAGCTTTGTCTTTGCTCAAGAACAAACCTGTAGATTCAACAACGTATTCTGCACCTACTTCGTTCCATTTCAAGTCAGCCGGATTTCTTTCAGCTGTGATACGGATAGCTTGACCGTTAACGATCAATTTGCTGTTTTCAACATCTGCTTCGATAGTACCGTCGAATTGACCGTGCATTGTATCATACTTCAGCATGTAAGCCAAGTAATCAACCGGGCAAAGGTCATTGATACCTACGATTTGAATATCGTTTCTTGTCATTGCAGCGCGGAAAACGAAACGTCCGATACGTCCGAATCCATTAATACCTACTTTAATCATTTTGTTTAAACTTTTAAGGGTTTTATAATATTTGTTCAAATATCTCTCTACCTCCGCACTTGTTTTATTTTCAAATGCGGTGCAAAATTACAAAAATGTTTTTATATTCGCGCATTAAATTCACATTAAATATTGAAAAAAGATGGGAAAGAGTACATTTTTACAGGACTTTAAGGCGTTTGCCATGAAAGGTAACGTCATAGACATGGCTGTCGGTGTTGTTATTGGTGGTGCGTTTGGAAAAATCGTATCATCATTGGTTGCTAATGTTATTATGCCTCCGATTGGTTTACTGGTTGGCGGTGTGAACTTTACGGATTTGAAATGGGTGATGAAAGCGGCAGAGATCGGTGCTGACGGTAAGGAGATAGCTCCGGCTGTGACATTGGATTATGGCCAGTTTCTGCAGGCCACCTTTGATTTTCTGATTATCGCTTTTGCTATATTTTTATTTATACGTTTGATTACGAAACTGACAACTAAAAAACAGGCAGAAGTAGCGGCTGCTCCTCCAACTCCTCCTGCGCCAACGAAAGAAGAAGTTTTGTTGACGGAGATACGTGATTTGCTGAAAGAAAAAAATAATTGATTCTAATTAAAATGAAGGAGATTTCAGGTGTAAACTTGTGAATCTCCTTTATTTTTCTCTTCATTATTAATATAGATTGCGTACTTTTTTCTACTTTTGCAACTCAATTTATTCAAAATCCAACCATTGATATGCAGGAAAAAATAATAATTCTTGATTTCGGTTCGCAGACAACACAGCTTATAGGCCGCCGTGTACGTGAATTGGATACGTATTGTGAAATCGTTCCTTATAACAAGTTTCCTAAAGAAGACCCGACTATTAAAGGAGTCATTCTCTCCGGAAGCCCTTTTTCGGTTTACGATAAAGATGCTTTCAAAGTAGATTTGAGTGAAATTCGTGGTAAATATCCGATATTGGGTATTTGTTATGGTGCACAGTATCTGTCATACACCAATGGCGGGAAAGTGGAACCGGCCGGAACGCGTGAGTATGGACGTGCTCATTTGGCTTCTTTCTGCAAAGATAATGTACTGTTTAAAGGAGTGCGTGAGGAGTCGCAGGTGTGGATGAGTCATGGAGATACGATTACTGCTATTCCTGATAATTTCAAGAAAATAGCTTCAACAGATAAAGTAGAGATTGCTGCTTATCAGATAGAAGGGGAGCAGGTATGGGGTGTTCAGTTCCATCCGGAAGTATTCCATAGTGAAGACGGAACTCAAATCCTGAAGAACTTTGTGGTAGATGTTTGCGGCTGCAAGCAAGACTGGTCGCCGGCTTCTTTTATTGAGAGCACGGTTGCCGAACTGAAAGATCAGTTGGGTGATGATAAGGTCGTTCTCGGTTTGAGTGGCGGAGTCGATTCGTCGGTTGCGGCAGTGCTGCTGAATAAAGCTATCGGTAAGAACTTGACTTGTATTTTTGTAGATCATGGTATGCTGCGTAAGAATGAGTTCAAGAATGTGATGAAAGACTACGAATGTCTTGGTTTGAATGTGATTGGCGTTGATGCCAGCGAAAAGTTCTTTACGGAACTGGCTGGTGTGGCCGAACCGGAAGCTAAACGTAAGATTATAGGTAAGGGGTTCATCGATGTGTTCGATGTAGAAGCTCATAAGATCAAAGACGTGAAATGGCTGGCCCAAGGTACAATCTATCCGGATTGTATCGAGTCATTGTCTATCACGGGTACAGTGATAAAGAGCCATCATAATGTAGGTGGACTTCCTGAAAAGATGAATCTGAAATTATGTGAGCCACTTCGTTTGTTGTTTAAGGATGAAGTTCGTCGGGTAGGTCGTGAGTTGGGTATGCCGGAACATCTGATTACCCGCCATCCGTTCCCGGGACCGGGGCTGGCAGTGCGTATTCTGGGTGATATTACTCCTGAAAAAGTACGTATCCTGCAGGATGCTGACGATATTTTTATTCAGGGATTGCGTGACTGGGGATTGTATGATAAAGTATGGCAGGCAGGAGTTATCTTGTTGCCAGTACAGTCTGTAGGCGTGATGGGAGATGAACGTACGTACGAAAGAGCAGTTGCTTTACGTGCTGTGACATCTACAGATGCCATGACAGCCGACTGGGCGCATCTGCCTTATGAATTTATGGGTAAGGTATCGAATGATATTATTAATAAGGTGAAGGGAGTGAACCGTGTAACCTATGATATCAGTTCTAAACCACCAGCAACCATTGAGTGGGAATAATAACACTTTATAATCTAAAAATAGCCTCAATAGGAATTCCTGTTGAGGCTATTTTTATGATGAATAGGTCTTTTTATAATGAGCCAGTCCGTATCTATTCGCTTACCAGCTTCTGTGCATCCGGAATAAGAATCTCTTTCCGACGTAATTCTAATAATCCTTTGTCTTGTAGCTCATTGAGCGCTTTTGAAGTATTCAGCCGGGTGTCATCTAAGTAGCGGGCAAGATCGTCCATCTTCATTTTGAATATCTTTTCTCCCTGAATCTTTTCACAATGCAACAGAAAAAAGCGAATGATTTTCTCTGTTAAATCCTGTGTCGGCTCTTCCCATAAGCGGGAGTAAAGATTTTGTGCCCGGTTACTTACGATATTCATATAGTTGAGCCGGAATATTTCATATTTGAACAGATCGCTAAGTACAAATGCTTTGCTGATACTGACAGTATGCGCTTCTGTATGTGCCACATAAGCAGAAGTGTAATGGGTGTTCATGCCAAACAGCGACTGTGGTTCCAGCAGGTAAGGTGCTTCCATCTGTTCAATGACGGTGTATATATTTTCTTTGGAATTTGTGACGATAGAAACCTCGCCTTTTAACAGGAAGCAGAGTTGTTTACACGGACTACCACTCTCAATGATAGTTTCTCCCACTTTATGCTTGATAAAGTGTAGCTTGACCTTATCCAGAATACTTGTGAAATCTTCATGACAAAGACCTTGAAATAAAGGCAATTGGAGCAAAGTGTCGAACATTGTTTCCATATGTTGTAATCTCTTGTTAATCGTACAAATTTACTCATAATACAACACGGCTGTCAATATCTGACCCTTCTTTTTGTTTTTTTTATTGTTTGAATGTATAAAAATAGAGTATATTTGCAGAAAAAAAGGAGGAAATTATGTTTGCAGGCTTCAATTGGCAACAGATGGTTAGTGCGTTTATCGTACTTTTTGCCGTGATAGACATTATCGGCTCTATACCTATTATAATTAACCTGAAAGAAAAGGGGAAAGATGTGAATGCAATGAAAGCTACCGTCATCTCTTTTGTTTTGCTGATCGGATTTTTCTATGCGGGAGATATGATGCTGAAACTCTTCCATGTAGATATCGAATCGTTTGCAGTTGCCGGTGCGTTTGTTATCTTCCTCATGTCTTTGGAGATGATTTTGGATATTGAGATTTTCAAAAATCAGGGTCCTATCAAAGAAGCTACTTTGGTGCCGCTTGTCTTTCCTTTGTTGGCAGGTGCCGGAGCTTTTACTACTTTGCTTTCTCTTCGGGCGGAATATGCCAGTATCAATATCATTATAGCTTTAGTATTGAACATGATCTGGGTTTACTTTGTAGTGAGTATGACTGGTCGTGTAGAACGTTTCTTGGGAAAAGGTGGTATCTATATTATTCGTAAGTTTTTTGGTATCATCTTATTGGCTATTTCTGTAAGGTTGTTTACGGCCAATATAACGTTATTGATTGAAGCGTTGCATCGGTCTTGATCTGGCTTAATCCTTCTTGTTAAATTGAAAACTATTGTATCGGTTGTGCCATCGTGTTGGCACAACTGTGACATGCCTCTGTCACAAGCGTGCCACTTCGATGGCACAAGTCTGCCAATATGGGTGACATGAGTTGGCATTTATAGCGTTTCTTCTTCTGCTGCTGCAGTTGTTGCTTCTTCTTCTGTATTTTCTTCCTCTTCTGTTTCATCTGCAAAAGGTTCCGGCCGTTGCGGTCCGTGATTTACGAAAACGAAAGCGCAGAGCGTTCCCATAATTCCTCCGCTAAGATGTCCTTCCCACGACATATTGGTAGGGGAGAAATAAGGAAACATATGCCATATAATTCCTCCATATAAAAAGGTGACAAGTAAAGAGATGGCAATGAGTGGAACATATTTGCGGAGAATACCACTGAAAAAGAGAAAGAAGGCAAAGCCATAGATCAGTCCGCTGGCACCGATGTGCCATCCCGGTTTTCCGATCAGGAAAGTAAGTAGTCCGCTTCCGAGCCAAATGAGAATAAAAATTTTACCGGCTATTCCCCGGTAAAAGTAAAAAAGACACCATGACAAGAAGAATAAAGGGATTGTATTTGCTAATAGATGACTGAACCCGCTGTGTATCAGCGGATGGGTTAAAATGCCGGTCAGTCCCCGTTTCTCCATAGGATATACCCCCAAGCGAGAGAAGTCCCAGTCCATCCCGACTTCCATAATCTTGAGTATATAGAGAATAAAAATAAGGAACAAAGGCTTTGCTGCAGCCAGCATGATACGCTGAATATCTTGCTTCATGACATTCTTTTCTTTAGATATTTTACGCAATACTACGAATATTTGCACAAAATCTGAAAATAAAAAGCCTTTTTATTTTTGTTTTTATCTATAATTTGTACATTTGGGCGTTATACCTATTGTATATGCTGCTACAGCCAATATATACGGTATGTAACAATAAATAGATATACGATATAATGACCAATAATTAACCTTTAATAATGCACAACTATGAGTTATTTACGATTTGACAAGACCCTCATGACGAATCTGGAAGAATCTCTTCAGAGAGAAATCCTCCGGACGAACAAAGCAGGAGCTTATCATTGTACGACGATTGTTGATTGTAACACACGCAAATATCACGGCCTGTTGGTAATTCCAGTTCCCAATCTCGACGATGAAAATCATGTGCTGCTATCTTCTCTTGATGAAACGGTAATTCAACACGGTGCGGAGTTTAACTTGGGGTTGCACAAATATCAGGGAAACAACTTTAGTCCTAACGGACACAAGTATATCCGTGAGTTTGACTGTGAACATATCCCGGCAACAACTTACCGTGTCGGAGGTGTAATCCTCCGCAAAGAAAAAATCTTTGTACATCATGAAAATAGAATCCTGATTCGTTATACTTTACTTGATGCGCATTCGGCTACAACCCTGCGCTTCCGGCCGTTCCTTGCTTTCAGAAGTGTACGTGAGTACACTCACGAAAACCCACAGGCAAGCCGCGAGTATCAACTGGTGGAAAATGGTATTAAGACCTGTATGTATCCCGGTTATCCGGAACTTTATATGCAGTTGAATAAAAAGTGTGAGTTTCATTTCATGCCCGACTGGTATCGGGGGATTGAATATCCGAAAGAACAGGAACGTGGGTATGACTTCAATGAAGACCTTTATGTTCCCGGCTATTTCGAAGTGGATATAAAGAAAGGAGAGAGTATTGTATTCTCTGCCGGAACTTCAGAAGTAACTCCTCGTAGACTGAAACAAACATTTGAGGCTGAAGTAGCTGATCGTACCCCACGTGATAGCTTTTACCACTGTCTGAAAAATTCCGCTCATCAGTTCCATAACCAACAGGAAGACGAACATTATATTCTTGCCGGTTATCCGTGGTTTAAATGCCGTGCTCGTGATATGTTTATCGCCTTGCCTGGACTGACGCTTGCGCTTGATGAGATCGACCAGTTTGAGGATGTGATGAAAACGGCGGAAAAGGCGATTCGTAATTTTATTAATGAAGAACCTGTAGGATACAAGATTTATGAAATGGAGCATCCTGACGTTTTGCTTTGGGCTGTCTGGGCTATGCAGCAATATGCCAAAGAGACTTCCCGCGAACAATGCCGTCAGAAATATGGAGAGCTTCTGAAAGATATTATGGAGTTTATCCGTCAGCGAAGACATGAGAATCTTTTCTTGCATGACAATGGATTACTTTTTGCCAATGGTACGGATAAGGCGATTACATGGATGAATTCTACTGTGAACGGGCATCCGGTGATTCCTCGTACTGGATATATTGTTGAATTTAATGCCTTATGGTATAATGCACTGCGTTTTATCG
This sequence comes from Bacteroides sp. 1001302B_160321_D4, assembly GCF_015667765.1. NCBI lineage: Bacteria > Pseudomonadati > Bacteroidota > Bacteroidia > Bacteroidales > Bacteroidaceae > Bacteroides > Bacteroides sp. 1001302B_160321_D4. The sequence goes on from NZ_JADPLO010000084.1 coordinate 16,948, forward strand.
CTGATCTGGTGCGTGAAGGTGGTGATGTGTACTTGGCAGATGAACTTGATGCACAGGCAGAAGTGACAGGAAAATCTTTTGTCGAGGTATTCCGTAATGAATATGGTTATTTGCTTGATTATGTAGACGGTAATATGATGGACTGGAGTGTACGTCCTAATATGATATTTACCGTAGCGTTTGATTATTCTCCTTTGGATCGTGCGCAAAAGAAACAGGTGCTCGATATTGTGACCAAAGAGCTGCTCACTCCGAAAGGAATTCGTTCGTTGAGTCCGAAGAGCGGTGGATATAATCCGAACTATGTAGGTCCGCAGATACAACGGGATTATGCTTATCATCAGGGAACTGCTTGGCCTTGGTTGATGGGATTCTATCTGGAAGCTTATCTTCGAATTTATAAGATGAGCGGGTTGTCATTCGTTGAACGTCAGCTGATTAGTTATGATGATGAGATGACAAGCCACTGCGTTGGTTCCATTCCCGAGTTGTTTGATGGGAACCCGCCTTTCAAAGGACGTGGCGCAGTATCGTTCGCGATGAATGTAGCAGAAATACTGCGTGTCTTAAAGCTACTGTCTAAGTATTATTAAAAAAGGAGGAACGAAGATGAAAGTTTTAATGTTTGGATGGGAATTCCCTCCCAAAATATATGGTGGTCTTGCGGTTGCTTCTTATGGAATAACTAAAGGATTGAGTCTGCAAGGTGATATGGAGACGATTTTCTGTATGCCTAAACCTAGCGGCGAAGAAGAGAAGTTCTTGAAAATAATCGGTATGAATCAAGTACCCATCGTGTGGCGTGATGTCCACTATGACTACTTGAAATCACGTTTGTTGGAAATGACACCGGAAGAATATTACTCTTTCCGCGACCATATCTATGCCGATTTTTCTTATATGCATGTAAATGATTTGGGATGTATGGAATTTGCAGGTGGTTATCCCGGGAACTTGCACGAAGAAATTAATAATTTCTCGATCATTGCCGGAGTAGTAGCCCGTCAGCAGGAGTTTGATATCATTCATGCGCATGACTGGCTGACTTACCCTGCCGGAGTACATGCCAAAATGGTTAGCGGAAAGCCGCTTTGCATCCATGTGCATGCTACGGATTTTGACCGTTCTCGTGGCAAAGTCAATCCTACTGTTTATTCGATTGAGAAGAATGGTATGGATCATGCCGATTGTATCATGTGCGTATCCGAGCTAACTCGTCGCACTGTTATTAACGAGTATCATCAGGACCCCAGAAAGGTATTTGCAATGCATAATGCTGTTTATCCATTGTCGCAGGAACTGCTGGATATTCCGCGTCCCGATCACTCAAAAGAAAAGGTGGTCACTTTCCTCGGACGTATTACAATGCAGAAAGGACCGGAATATTTTGTAGAAGCTGCTGCGCTTGTATTGCAGCGTACTCGTAATATTCGTTTTGTAATGGCGGGGTCGGGCGATATGTTGAATGCCATGATTAACTTGGTTGCTGAGCGTGGTATTGCCGATCGATTCCACTTCCCGGGCTTCATGAAAGGCAGACAGGTATATGAGGTTTATAAGAACAGTGATGTATTTGTCATGCCGTCCGTCTCTGAACCTTTCGGTATCGCTCCGCTGGAAGCTATGCAGTGTGGAACACCTTCCATTATTTCTAAGCAGTCTGGATGTGGCGAGATTCTTGATAAGGTGATAAAAACGGACTATTGGGATATTCATGCGATGGCTGACGCTATCCATTCTCTGTGTACCAATCCGTCTCTTTTCGAATATCTCAAAGAAGAGGGAAAGAAGGAAGTAGATGGGATTACGTGGGAAAAAGTCGGCTTGAGAATCCGTGCTCTCTACGAGTCTGTGTTAAGAAACTATGGTAAATAACAAAACAATAAATAAAAATGAGAACTATCTGTCTTTATTTTGAAATACATCAAATTATCCATTTGAAACGTTATCGTTTCTTCGATATTGGTAATGACCATTATTATTATGATGATTATGCCAACGAAACGGGTATGAATGAGGTCGCTGAACGTTCGTATATTCCTGCTCTCAATACATTGATTGAGATGGCGAAAAACTCGGGGGGGGCTTTTAAAGTAGCGCTTTCTATCTCGGGAGTAGCCTTGGAACAATTGGAAATTCATGCTCCGGCAGTCATTGATTTATTGCACCAGTTGAATGAAACTGGGTGTTGCGAGTTCTTATGTGAGCCTTATTCTCATGGCTTGTCTTCACTGGCCAATGAGGATTGCTTCCGTGAAGAAGTACTTCGTCAACGTGATAAGATGAAACAGATGTTTGGTAAAGAGCCGAAAGTGTTCCGCAATTCTAGTCTGATTTATTCTGATGAAATTGGTGGATTGGTAGCTTCTATGGGCTTCAAGGGGATGTTGACGGAAGGTGCTAAACATGTGTTGGGATGGAAGAGCCCGCATTATGTTTATCACTGTAATCAGGCTCCAAGTCTTAAGCTCTTGTTGCGGGATTTCAAACTCTCTGACGACATCAGTTTGCGTTTCTCTAATTCGGAGTGGGCGGAATATCCTTTGTTTGCTGATAAGTATATTAATTGGATCGATGCATTGCCACAAGAAGAACAAGTCATCAATATCTTCATGGAATTGAGTGCACTTGGTATGGCTCAACCGTTATCTTCTAATATTCTTGAATTCATGAAGGCACTGCCGGAATGTGCAAAAGCTAAGGGAATCACGTTCTCTACGCCGACGGAAATCGTAACGAAGCTGAAATCAGTGTCGCAGCTTGATGTTGCCTATCCGATGTCATGGGTGGATGAAGAAAGAGATACTAGTTGTTGGCTGGGTAATGTCATGCAACGTGAGGCTTTCAATAAACTGTATAGTGTAGCCGAACGTGTTCATTTATGTGATGATCGTCGTATTAAGCAGGATTGGGATTACTTGCAGGCCAGCAATAACTTCCGTTTTATGACAACGAAGAACAATGGTATGTGGTTGAACCGTGGTATCTATGATTCTCCTTATGATGCTTTCACCAACTATATGAATATTTTGGGTGACTTTATCAAACGGGTAGATGCATTATATCCTGCCGATGTAGACAGTGAAGAACTAAATTCTTTGTTGACTACCATTAAGAATCAGGGGGATGAGATTACTGAATTGGAAAAGGTATTGGCTAAATTACAGGCAAAAGTAGAAGCGGCAAAGAAAACGGCGGTCAAAAAGGCTACTAATGCTAAAGAGCCGGTAGTGAAAGAGGCCCCTGCTACTAAATCAAAACCTGCTGCAAAGAAAGCTGAAGTAAAGAAAGCAACAGCCGAGTCGAAGAAGTCTACGGGGAAAGCTAAAAAGGCTGCTGTTAAGTAAGAAGTATAAGAATCTATTATATGGAACCGTGAGTGAGATAAAATCAAACTCACGGTTTTTATTATGGATTAAGTTAAGATCTTTGTAGGAGAATATACTTTTGTAAGATAGTAATAACGCTATCCGATAGAAATAGTGACGCTATATGGTGACGATACCGTTAATATCCTAAGCATATACCGTCACTATTTCTTCTATATTAATCAGGAATCTTAGGCTTATTTATAACTATAACGTACGCTAGCAAAGATTGCTGTTTGAGCGGTTTTATTATGGAATTATTTTATCTGACTTCTCTATAAATATATTATAAAGCA
>NZ_JADPLO010000085.1:0-20605 GCF_015667765.1 Bacteroides sp. 1001302B_160321_D4
CTTACGGGCATTTTTATTTTATCGGCTGAAAGACAGCCGATAAAATTGGCGTGGCGGAAAATAGTATGGTTACGTACATCATCATCCGTAGTGGTGGTAAGACGGGGTTTTCATTTGTCCGGCTCTACAAATTCACAGTAACAGGTTTTGCGCTTAATTACGTGACTCCTGTTGGGCTGATGGGAGGCGAACCATATCGCATTATGGAGCTGAAACCCTATATAGGAATAGAACGCGCCACCTCTTCCGTGATTCTTTATGTGATGATGCATATCTTTTCCCACTTTTGCTTTTGGTTAAGTTCAGTGTTGCTTTACGTTTGTCTCTATCCGGTGGGGTGGATGATGGGGATAATCTTAGGAGCTATTACTGTCTTTTGCTTGCTGATTGTTATTCTTTTTATGAAAGGCTATCGGCAGGGGATGGCTGTGGCTTTTGTCCGTATGGGTGGTCGTATTCCTTTTCTGAAAAAGAAAGTATTTCATTTTGCAAACGCGCATAAAGAGAAGTTGGAGAATATAGACAAACAAATTGCCCTTCTCCACCAACAAAAGAAACAAACCTTTTATAGCGCCCTCTTACTGGAATATACCGCCCGTGTAGTCAGTTGTCTTGAAATATGGCTGATACTGAACGTGCTGACCACCCATGTCAGCTTTGCCGACTGCTGCCTGATTGCGGCTTTCTCTTCTTTACTTGCTAATCTGCTGTTTTTCCTGCCTATGCAATTGGGAGGTCGTGAAGGTGGCTTTGCCCTCGCCGTAGGCGGCCTTTCCCTTTCCGGAGCTTACGGAGTCTATGCCGCTTTGATTACCCGTATACGCGAAATGGTCTGGATTGTAATCGGACTTGTACTAATGAAAGTAGGAAATTTTAAACAATCAAAAGAAAGATATTCTGCTTAAATTTATAACTTTGTCTGATCTATAAAGACTCTTATGAAGGGCTCTATAAAAGAACTTATAGAAAAACTTGTCAAAGGAGTTCTATTTGGATCTATAGAAAAGACTGACGAAAAGACCTATAAAGAAAACGACAATGAATAATTTTATCTTTTACAGCCCTACTGAATTCGTGTTCGGTCGGGATACGGAAGCGCAGACCGGAGTGTTAGTACAGAAATACGGTGCACGCAAAATAATGATTGTTTATGGTGGCGGTTCCGTGATACGTAGCGGCTTGTTGGCCCGTGTTGAGAAATCATTGCAGGAAGTAGGTATTCCCTATTGCATGCTGGGTGGTGTACAGCCTAACCCGATAGACACGAAAGTGTATGAAGGAATCGATCTCTGCCGGAAAGAAAACGTAGACATGATGCTCGCCGTTGGTGGTGGCTCTGTGATTGATACGGCGAAAGCCATTGCAGCCGGAGTTCCTTACAACGGAGATTTCTGGGATTTCTACATCGGAAAAGCCATTGTGACGAAAGCATTGAAAGTAGCCGTTGTGTTAACGATTCCTGCTGCCGGAAGCGAAGGTTCCGGTAACACCGTCATCACGAAAGTCGATGGCTTACAGAAATTAAGCCTCCGTGCTCCCGGTGTACTACGTCCTGTTTTTGCCGTGATGAACCCCGAGCTGACCTACACACTTCCTCCTTTCCAAACCGCCTGCGGCATTGCCGATATGATGGCACACATCATGGAACGCTATTTCACCAACACGAAAGATGTAGAAATAGGCGATCGCCTGTGCGAAGGTACCCTGCTTGCCATCATCAAAGAGGCAACTACCGTCATGAAAGACCCCGAAAACTACGGAGCCCGTGCCAATCTGATGTGGTGCGGAACGATCGCCCACAATGGAACCTGTGGTGTAGGTTGTGAAGAGGACTGGGCTTCCCACTTCCTCGAACATGAAATCAGCGCCATCTATAACGTGACTCATGGTGCCGGACTCTCCGTAATCTTCCCTGCCTGGATGACATGGATGACAGAACACAATGTGGATAAGATAGCCCAATACGCCATCCGAGTGTGGGGAGTGGCAGAATCAGACGATAAAAAGGCGGTAGCCCTTGAAGGAATTTCCCGTCTGAAATCCTTCTTTACTTCCATCGGCCTGCCTGTGACCTTCAAAGAACTTGGCATTGAGAATCCCGACATCGACCGCCTTGCAGATAGTCTGCACCGGAATAAAGGTGAATTGGTAGGCAACTATGTCAAATTAGCGAAACAGGACAGCAAAGAGATATACCGTCTGGCATTATAAAAAAACAGATATAACCGACAGCTGCATCATTTGCCTTTTGATAGAGGATAAATGATGCAGTTATTCTTTTTGCTATTGATTAATACCTAAACAGAAGCAAAAAAATTTTGCTTTAATTATATTTTGGTATAATAGTTGTGTAAAATACCTAAAATTCGTGATTGCTCCGTCTATCATATAAGAATACTTTTGCGGGTGTAATAACTATATATATCCGTTATGCAAAAGCTAAATTCCGGGGCTTTGGATAGAATCTTATTGTTTGTATACATTTTATCACTATCTACTAATGCAATAGCCCAAAACAAAAATAATTCAAAAGAGACATATCTTCTTCCTCCACACGGAAATTATGTTTATGGCCGGGTGATTGAGAAACTCTCTAAAGAACCGATGGTAGGAGTGACGATTCGTTTGGATGGTCATTCTACTGGTGTAATTACCGATATAAACGGTTGCTATGTATTGACCCTGCCCGAAAAAGGCGGTCTGGTTATCTATTCCTACATCGGTTTTGAAACCCGTAAAATCAAAGTCACTTCCCGGCAGAAAGTCGATGTGCAGATGGTAGAAGCTACCGAAAGTATTCAGGAAGTGATTGTAACCGGCTATAACTCCATACAGAAAGAAAGTTTCACTGGAAATACCACAAAGATAGAGAAAGAAGACCTGTTAAAAGTCAACCCGAACAACCTGATTTCGGCCATTCAGACTTTCGATCCCTCTTTCAGAATACAGGAGAATCTGGCTGCTGGTTCCGATCCCAACAGCCTGCCTCAATTCGTCTTGCGTGGTCAGACCGGTATCGGAGAAACGACACTTGGGCAGACCTCCACCTCCTCCATTTCGCGGGAAGTGCTAAGCGGTAATTCCAACCTGCCTATCTTCATACTGGACGGCTTTGAAGTCGATGTAGAAAAGATATACGACCTCGATATGAATAGCATCCACAGCATCAATATCCTGAAAGATGCTGCCGCCACTGCCATGTACGGTTCACGTGCGGCCAACGGAGTAATTGTCATTGAACGGCGTGCGCCTGAAGCCGGAAAGTTCCGTGTACAGTATTCCGGAGTACTTTCTGCCGAACTGCCGGATTTATCCTCCTACAATCTGGTGAACGCCCGTGAGAAGCTGGAAACCGAACGCCTGGCAGGACTATATGACAGCAACACCCCGGAAATAGACCCCTATACCAACGGTTACTACCAACGACTCAATAATGTACTGACAGGTGTCGATACCTATTGGCTTTCTCAAGGACTACGCACGGCTCTGAACCATAAGCACTCCGTTTTCATAGACGGTGGAGAAAACGACGTGCGCTGGGGAGTGGAACTGGGATTCAGAGGAACGGAAGGAGTGATGAAACACTCTTCCCGTAAGAATGCCAATGCCGCTTTTTATGTAGACTACCGCATTGGCGGACTACAAATAAAGAACAAAGTGACCTACACTTATAACAAAAGTACAGATGTCCCCTTCAATTCATTCAGCGATTACTCCCATTTACTTCCTTATATGCGTCTGTATGATGAAAATGGCGATTATGTGCGCCGTCTCGAAAAGTTCGACGGGGCTAGCGGCACACAAGTAAATCCACTGTACGAAATCAACTTCTACAACAGCTTCGACCATTCCGGTTATGATGAAGTAACCGATGATCTTAGTCTGAATTGGCGTATCACCGACGGTCTGCGTCTGCGCGGTCAGTTTTCCGTCCTGATGAGAAATTCTACCGGTGATCTGTACAAAGATCCCGCATCGGCCAGTTATTCAGCCAGTACAGGCAACATCAATGGTGAAAAAACAGAATCCACACAAAAGAGAACAGTGATAGACGGAAGCCTGTCACTCATGTACAACAATACCTTCAAGGGACACAATCTCAATATCTGCTTGTCCTCCAACATGAGACAAACGCAGAGCACTGCTTCCGAAACACGTTACCGGGGATTTCCGGGTGGCGACCTTGTCTCTTCAAACTATGCGGCAGAAGTATACGGAAAGCCCAGCAGCTCCGATAATACCACCCGCTTGGTAGGAGCCTTGCTCACTTCCAACTACACCTACAACAATATCTATCTCGCCGACCTTACAGGACGTATCGACGGTTCTTCCGAATTCGGTTCCGATAAAAGATGGTCCATGTTCTGGTCAACAGGAGCAGGAATCAACATTCATAATTATGATTTTATGAAGTCGAATGAACTCTTTTCCATGTTGAAGTTCCGTGTCTCCTACGGACTGACCGGAAAGACCAACTTCTCCCTCTATTCGGCCAAAGATATGTATCAGCTGCAAACAGACAGCTGGTATCCCACAGGCTACGGTGTATTCCTCTATCAGATGGGAAATCCGAACCTGAAATGGGAACGTAAATACACCCTCGACTATGGAGTTGAAATCGGACTGTGGCACGATAAAATCTATCTGAAAGCCTCTGCCTACGACGAGCGTACCATCGACCTGATAACCGATTATACCATCCCTTCCTCTACCGGATTCACCTCCTACAAAGAAAACATGGGAAAGGTGAAAAACACCGGCGTCGAACTGGAACTGCGGGCACGACTTTACAGTGACAGAAACTGGCTCTTCCAGCTCTACGGCAGCTTTGCAAGAAACAAAAACACGATTATTGAAATCTCCCAGGCAATGCGCGACTATAATAAAAGAGTGGAAGAACTGTTCAGCGGATATAACCCCGAAAGCAGCTCCGATTCAAAATATGCTAAAACATACCTGAAATATTACGAAGGAGCCTCTCTGACCTCTATTTACGGGATGAAGTCATTGGGAATCAGCCCCACAAACGGCAAAGAAATCTACCTTCGCCGGAATGGTGACGTTACCGATGTATGGTCTGCCGACGAATGGACCATTATTGGCGATACAGCTCCCAAGGGACAAGGCTCATTCGGTTATACCCTGTCCTATAAACAGTTATCCATGTTTGCTTCTTTCCTCTATACTTTTGGTGGAGATGCTTACAACAATACCCTCGTCTCCTATGTAGAGAATGCCGACATTAAAAATGACAATGTAGATAAGCGGGTATTGCTCGACCGTTGGCAGAAACCGGGAGACATAACCACCATGAAAGATATTCGTGACCGTAATGTCACCACCGGCGCATCTTCGCGTTTTGTACAGAAAAACAATACCCTGCAATGGAGTTCATTGACAATGAGCTACAATTTCCGTCCCGAACAATTAAAGAAACTCCATCTGTCCGGCCTGCGTCTTTCGTTCACGATGAACGACCTGTTCTATTGGTCTACCATCCGTCAGGAACGGGGACTGGATTATCCTTATTCGCGTTCATTCAATCTGACTACTAACATCATATTCTAACCATACAAATGAAGAAACTAATCAGCCATATACTAATAGCCCTGACAGGAATGTTAGCCGTTTCCTGCAATGCCTGGCTGGACGTAACACCAGAAAATGCGATAGCCGACGACGATCTGTTTTCCACCGGTTTCGGCTACCGGAATGCCCTGAATGGTATCTACACCAATCTGGCGTCCGACGAACTTTACGGTAAGCAACTAAGCTGGGGATTCCTTAGTGCCATCTCCCAGCAATACAATCAAAAGGCGGGAACCATCTCTCCGATGTATGCCGACGCTTCCGAACTTATCTATAACACGGTCGACACCGAACCCGTCGTGACAGCTATCTGGGAAAAAGGCTATAAAGTGATAGCCAACCTGAACAAGCTCATCGAGAACATCCGGCCCACGGACATCTCTTTGTTCGAATACGGAGAAGAAGAGAAAAACCTCATTTACGCCGAAGCCTTGTCATTAAGAGCCATGATGCATTTTGACCTACTTCGCTTGTTTGCTCCTGCAACGGCAACCAATCCTTCGGGCGCCTATCTTCCTTACCGCGATAAATACGAAGCCGCAGTGGTAGAAAAATGTACCGTTACCGATTTTATCGAGAAAGTCCTGAAAGACCTGCTCGAAGCGGAAGACATTCTGCGTAAGTTTGACACCGAATACCATCCCGAAGCGATGTACGCTTCACAAATGTACGAACCTACTCCCGAATGGAATGCCCGCTACCGCTTCAACTCCGGTTCCTATATAGACGATATGGGAGCATTCTTCTGGTATCGTGGCATCCGCTTCAACTATCTGGCATTGCTGGGGTTGAAAGCCCGTGTCTGCATCTATGCCGGTCCTGCCTACTACAAGAATGCCGAGACAGCCGCCAAAGAACTTTACAACACCTATTACCAGCAGAAACGGTGGATAGGCTTTACAGAAGGAGAGAACATTACCTGCAATCTCAATTCCCGATATACAAAAGTCTCCCACGACATATTGTTCGGCTTGTACAAGAAACAGCTGGCTACGGATTATGAACAGGCCGTATGGGGCTCTTCCTCTTCTTCGTCAACCACCCGTTTGCCGTTGGCAAATATCCCTTCCCTGTTTGCTTCGGACAATACGGGCGTATATACCGACTATCGGCTCACCTACCTGATCGGGACTACCAATGAAACCCAGTCGAAGTATTACACACTGAAGTATAACCCTTCCGTAGAATCAGTAGTAGAAGCAATGGAGAATCCGATGATACCAGTGATCCGGTTCAGTGAAATCTGTCATATCCTGGCGGAGATCAGTAGCTATAATGGCAAGATAACCGAAGGAATCAACTACCTCGAAACAGTTCGAAAAGCCCGTGGAGCTGAACGTACCCTTAGTCTGACAGTCAGCACCCGTGAACAACTGGATGCCGAAATACTGCTCGATATACGGAAAGAAATGATAGGCGAAGGTGGAACCTTCTACACCTACAAACGGATGAACCTCTCCACCGTGTCCGATTCCGACGAGGAAGGAGAAATCAACATGACAGGTTCTTATGTACTTCCATTGCCTACCAGTGAAACAACCAACTAATGCCCGGATAAGATGAAACGAATATTGACATATACCATCTTCTGCCTGCTGTTCGTTCTCACCTCTTGCAGTGAAGAGCAGCTGGACGTTTATAATGGAGACAATTACGTCTATTTTACTTACATGAGCGATAAGTCTCCACAGAAAATAACATTCAACTTTGCTACAGATGCACCCTTGCTTCGAGAAGGAACCGTGAAAGTGAAAATGACACTTCTTGGCTACCTGCTCGAAGAAAATGCCACCTGTGATATTTCCGCAGTGGGAGAGAAAAGCACCGCCCGTTCCGGCATCGACTATGCCCCTTTGACCTCCGGCATCTTCCATAGCGGACTGGCGGAAGACACCTACGAAGTCACCGTCTATCGCAATGAAGACCTGCTCAACACAGACTACACCCTTACCCTTTCACTGGATGCAGTGGAAAACTGTCTGGTGGGTCCGGCAGAATACAAACACGTCACGATTCAAGTGACCGACCGGATTTCCCAACCTGTTTGGTGGAACCAGAGTTCGGCAGCCAATCTGGGTACTTATTCGGATATGAAATACCGTGTTTTTATCATTTTCATGGATGGTGAGATACTCGAATCATTGGATAAATACACCGGTATTGAGTTTGTCAACCTGATAGCCGACTTCAAGGCCTGGTGGAAAGACCAGTGGCAGCAAGGCAATTACCAATATTATGATACAGACGGAGTGACACCGCTGTATGAAACCATTCTCGATAACTGATAATAAATTATGAAGCGAAAAACAATACTATTCATTTCAATCCTGCAGCTTCTCGTGATAACCGGCTGTTATGACGATTTGGGAAACTATGACTATACAAACTCTACCAAAGTTTCTTTTGTGAACTCCGCTTCATCGGACTACACGTTTATGGTAGGCGACCTTTTCGAGATGGATGCGCCCATCAACTTCTCAACGGACATCGGGAATGTTGATGAACTTTTCACCGTTCAATGGTATCTGAACCGTGAACTGATCTACACAGGTTATCATCTGAAGTATCAGTTCGAAAAAGGCGGAACGTACGAACTGATACTGAAAGTCATCAATAAGGAAACGAATGAAACATACATCAGCAATAAATATACCTTGACGGGAAAGAACAGTTTCGACTGGGGCTGGATGATTCTCTCCAACAAAGGAGACGGAAAATCTTCTTTATCTTTCATCAATCCCGGCCTCCGGGCTACGCACGATGTAGAAAACATCATCGAAGATGGTCTGGGTACAGACCCGCTCGGGATCTATTACTATTATGTATTAGGCTCTATCTCCGGTTCCTACGTGTCAGGTTTGCCGAAAATCCTGATAAATCAGGGTAGTGGAAGTGTCACGCTAGATGGCAATTCGTTGCAAAAAGACATGTGGCTTGCCCACGAATTTGAAAACCGTAAAGAGCCGGAAGGCTTGAAGATAATGGACTTCGCATTCAAGGAAGAATATTACGTGATTTGCTCCGAACAGGGGGAAGTGTATATCCGTGCCGTAGGCACTGACAATAAAGCGATTCCTTATTACGGGAAGTACGGCGCCATGCCGTATGAGTTTGAGGGAGGTAGCCGTATCACCTGTTTCGCACCGTTCCACAACGTCACTTATTGGTGTGCCGACGAAGAACGTTGTATCTTGTATGATGAGCAAAATGCCCGTTTTATCGGCATTACACATTATCCGCAGTGGGGAGCAGTTTATACTCCTGCCATCGTCTACTTCAAAACATACGATCAGGATTTGGAAGTTCCCTCCGGTGTGTTGCGGGTGAACAATATGGGAGCGGGAACCCGCTGCCTGGCAATAGGGGCTTACGAAAAGAAAGATGTAGCCTCCAACGGCGGGCTGACATTTTGGTCAAACTACGTGTCGCTGATTGACGTGCAGGGAACCGGAAATTATGATTTGCACGAGTTTGCCGTAAAAGACATGGATAATAACTCTCACCTGATAACCGGTACGGATCAATACGGATTCAGCGGCAGCTCCTTATTGACTCCGCAAAGTGTCATTAAGATGTCCTCCAATTTTGAAAAGAACCCTTATTTCTACTTTACCGATGGAGATAAGAATCTCTATATATACAGTATGCAGATGCGCAGTCATATGCTGGCTTACACAGCAGGCAGCCGTATCACCGGCATCAGTGGAAGTCCTGTTGTTTGTGAGTTTTATGGCTATGGGGGAAATAGCACTGATCCGAATTTCCGGCTGGCACTTTCGCAGGAAAATGGGGATATCGCCATCATCGATGTAAACACGAGCCAGATGGTACGTCTCTTCGAAGGTTTTGCTCCCGATTTGGAATTGAAGACTTTTAGCGGGTTTGGCGATGTGAAAGGCATGGTATGGTGCACGAACTATGAAGGAGAATATTAATTGGAAAAAGAAAATAACCTATCAGTAAATAATTAATCATTTAAACGAGAAAAGTATGAAAAATAGACTGTTTTATTTTGCTGCTTGTGTAGCTTTAGTATTGTCTTCAGTAAGTTGCAGCAGTGACGATGGTGAAGAAGAAGATGCAGATATTCCCGTAGTGGGGAAAATTGCTGTTTCCGGTGCTTATAATGTGTATTCCCATGGAAGCCAGGGATGGATTGAAGCGGACAAGATAGGAATATATGTGTTGTCCGATGGCAAACCGCAGGATAACTTGCCGTATGCTCCGTCGGAAGTAGCGGTGGCTACTACTACAGAATTGGATGGTAAAACGTATATAGTATATGATCGTGATAGTCGTGTGACTGAAGATATTACGCTGAATCCTTCTTCCGAACTTGCTGCAGGATTTAAGGGTGGCGATCACACTATTTATGCCTATACGCCCTATAACGCAGCTTCACAAGATTATAAGGCTGTCGCTTTGCCCAACTTAGCTGTGCAGGAGTATTATGAATCAGAGTTTATGCCGCATCGTAATTATAGCTTTGCTTATGCTTCGGCTACTACATCTAGCTATTCTGCTGCAACTGTTTCTTTGGGAGAATTCAAACCATTGTTTTCTCAAATCACTTTACCGGGTGCGGGATGCCCGGATTCTTTTGTCGGTAAGAAATTTACTAAAGTGGTGGTGAGCTGTGACCATCCGATTGCCTACGAAGATGGAGCAACTGTAGATTTGTCGACAGGTAAAATTTCCGGTACTCCGATAAACAGTATTACTTATAATCTTCCTAATGGCGGCTTCGAGATAACTGCCGGGTATTTTGGTGCCAGTTTGGAGACCTGTTATATGATGATTGCCGTACCTTTTGAAACAGGGCTAACTTATACCTATAATTTTACTTTGACAATTGATGGACAGGAATATACTATTTCAGGCAAACCGAATGAAAAGATGTCTAGTATCAACAACTTAAATATGTATGGCATTGCCGGTATCGAATAATTATTATCTTTGTATCTGTATATAAATATTAAAAAAGAAAGCATGAAGAAATTAGTTTCAATTCTGATGATTCTGGCAATGATCGTTCCATTGGCCGGAGCACAATCGACGGACATCTTCAAGAAAAAGAAGAAAAAGAAGAGCAAGACGGAAGCGGTGGATAAAGCCAAGGCTGACTCCATTGCCAAGAGTAAGAAAGATGCTCTGCAACCTTACGCAAAAGTAATCACCGGCAAAGCCAAAACAATGGACGGCTTTTTTAAAGTGCATTACGTAGATGGTAAATATTTCTTCGAAATAGCCGACTCTCTTTTCGGACGTGATATTTTGATTGTGAACAGAGTTGTGAAAGCACCGGTAGACGCGCAGAAACGTAAAGTAGGCTATCCGGGAGATTACATCAGCGACGAAGTGATCCGTTTCGAGAAAGGACGCGGCGACAAACTGTTCGTGCGTGAAATCTCTTATCTCGAACATTCTGCTGATACACTGGGTATGTATCAGGCCGTATTGAACTCCAATGTTCAACCCATTGTGGCCACCTTCCCGCTGAAAACTGTCCGTAAAGAAGGAGAAACTACCAACTATGTGATCGACATGACCGACTATATCCGTAAGGACAACGAAATGTTTTCATTCACCAGCCGGGTGAAAGACAACATCGGAGCGAGCAGCATGGTAGACGACGCCAGTTATATCGACACACTGAAAGCCTTTCCGCAAAACATCGAAATACGTACCGTGCGTACCTTCCAGCGGAAGAAAGGAGGAGGCAGTGGACTTGAGAAACTGCTGGCAGCTTTCTTTGCCACCTCTACCACTCCGTTGACTTACGAACTGAACAGCTCTATGCTATTACTTCCCAAGGAACCGATGAAACCGAGATTGCACGACGACCGGGTAGGTTACTTTGCTGTGAGCTATAAGGATTTTGACGAGAATCCGCAAGGAGTGAAGTATAAAGCGAATATCACCCGCTGGCGTCTCGAACCCAAAGACGAAGACCGCGAGAAATACCTGCGTGGCGAATTGGTGGAACCAAAGAAACCGATTATCATTTATATCGACCCTGTCACTCCGAAGAAATGGGTTCCGTACCTTATTCAGGGAGTGAACGACTGGCAAGCCGCTTTTGAGAAAGCAGGATTCAAAAATGCAATCTTCGGCAAAGAAGCACCGACGGACGATCCTACCTGGAGCTTGGAAGACGCCCGCCATTCGGCTATCGTGTACAAGCCTTCCGATATTCCGAACGCAAGCGGACCTCACGTGCACGACCCTCGCAGCGGTGAAATTCTTGAAACGCATATCAACTGGTATCACAATGTGATGAGCCTGCTTTACAACTGGTACATCGTGCAGGCAGGAGCCATTGATCCGGGAGCACGCAAACCGATGTTCGACGATGAACTGATGGGCGAACTGGTACGTTTTGTATCTTCCCACGAGGTGGGACATACATTAGGACTGCGTCATAACTTCGGTTCTTCCAATACCGTCCCGGTAGAGAAACTTAGAGACAAAATATGGGTGGAAGCCAACGGTCATACACCGTCTATCATGGACTATGCACGCTTCAACTATGTGGCACAGCCGGAAGACAACGTTTCACGTTCGGGAATATTCCCCCGTATCGGTATGTATGATAAATGGGCGATTGAATGGGGCTATCGTTGGATGCCTGAATATGAAACGGCGGAAGCCGAAATACCTCATTTGAATAAGTGGATCATTGAGAAGCTGCGGGAGGACAAACGCTATACGTTCGGAACGGAACTCGACAGAAACGATCCCCGCAACCAGAGTGAAGATTTGGGAGATGATGCCATGCTGGCAAGCTCGTATGGAATCAAAAACCTGAAACGTGTGATGCCTGAAATCATGAACTGGACTTATGAACCAAATGAGGGTTATATGAAAGCTGTCCGTTTGTATCAGAATGTGGTGGGACAATTCGACTTGTACATGGGCCATGTGGCTACCAATGTGGCCGGTATCTACCACAATCCGATTTCTGTGGAACAGACAGACATGAAAGCGGTGGAATATGTTCCGAAGGATATTCAGAAGAAAGCGGTCGACTTCCTGAACAAGGAACTGTTTACCACACCGACCTGGCTGATGGATGATAAACTGTCCGAAAGAACTGGTATCAATACTTTCAATTCGATCTACCGTGTACAGAGCAGTACATTGAAACAACTGCTTAGCAGCCGCACACTTGATAAGATGACGGACAACGAACTGGTCAACGGAGCGAAGGCATACACAGCCAACGATTTGTTCCGTGATTTGAAGAAGAGTATCTGGAGCGATATGCAAGGAGGAAAGAAACCGGATGCTTCCCAACGTAGTTTGCAAAAGACTTATGTCAATGCGTTGATTGGAATGCTTGATAAACCGAAGAACAGTTCCGGTTCGCTCGGAAGTCTGGGTGGTTATTCGCTCGTAGCTTTCGATTTCCCTTCTGAAGCACCGACTATTGCACGCGGACAGTTGACTGATCTTAGAAGAGACCTGACCAATGCGGCAAATGCTTCCAGTGGAATATACAGAAGTCATTATCTGAACTTGAAAGCGTTGATTGATGCTGCATTCGACGTGAAGTAGAAAAATAATTTACGATTAAGTTCATTTACGATTAGACGATTTACGATGTACGATTGGAGTTAGTACATGGTAAGTCGTCTAATTTGTAGATTAGCTGATTGTAAATACGTTCTTTTTGCCCCATATTTACGACAGTATTAGGTGGCTTTGCCCCATTTTTGAAACATGAACGATAGACTTTTGCCCCATCTTTGAAACAAAATCAATGGTATTTTGCCCCATCTTTGGAAATTCTTTATAACTTTGTTGCTGAAAATCAATAAATTTGTGGTTTATGTTTAAAAGAGATATCTTATTTCATCTGGAAAGATGGAAAGACGATACGCATAGAAAGCCTTTGATATTGCGTGGAGCAAGGCAAGTCGGTAAAACAACGGTAGTCAACGAATTTGGAAAGCAGTTTGACAATTACCTGTATTTGAATTTGGAGAAACGGGAGGCAGCATCCTTGTTTGAGTTGAATGTATCTCTAAAAGATTTGATGCCTTTATTTTTTGCACATTGTGGAAAGATAAGGAATGAAGGAACTATATTACTTTTTATTGATGAAATTCAAAATTCAGCAAAGGCAGTAGCGTTATTACGCTATTTCTATGAAGAATTACCTGATATTTATGTAATTGCTGCCGGTTCATTATTAGAAAACCTGATAGATGTACGTGTTTCATTTCCGGTGGGAAGGGTGCAATATATGGCATTGCGTCCTTGTTCATTTCGCGAGTTTCTGGGTGCTGTTGGAGAAGAACCTTTATTATCCGTTTTAGATAAGCCTGAAATCACTCTCGCTTTCCATGATCGTTTGATGTTATTGTTTAATATCTATACGTTGATTGGAGGTATGCCGGAAGTTGTGCAACTCTATGCGGAGCGCAGGGATATTTTATCCTTGGAGTCCACTTATGAAACTCTTTTGCAAGGCTACCGGGATGATGTGGAAAAATATGCTTTGGGAAAACAACTTCCGGAAGTGATTCGCTTTATATTAAAAGAAGGATGGCATAAAGCTGGACAAATTATAACTTTAGGAGGATTTGCTGGTTCGTCTTATAATGCTCGGGAAGTGGGAGAGGCTTTTCGTTTATTGGAAAAGGCGATGTTGCTGGAATTAGTTTATCCGACTACGGCAACGGAAGTTCCGGCCACTCCTGAAATAAAGCGTATGCCCAAACTGGTCTGGTTAGATACAGGATTGGTGAATTATGCGGCACAAGTACAGAAAGAGGTTTTGGGAGCAAAAGATATAATGGATGCTTGGCGTGGTATGATAGCGGAGCAGATTGTAGCGCAAGAACTGTTGACACTGACAGATAAAGTCAGTCAGAAACGTTGTTTCTGGGTGCGTAATAAAAGTGGTTCTAATGCAGAAGTCGATTATGTGTGGGTGCAGGATTCTATGGTTTATCCCATTGAAGTCAAATCAGGGCATAACGCCCACTTGCGTTCCTTACATTCTTTTATGAATCACTCTAATCAGACTGTTGCAGTCAGAATATGGTCGCAGCCTTATGCTGTGGATGAGGTAAAGACGGCAGACGGAAAAGAATTCAAATTGATAAATCTACCTTTTTACCTCGTTGGAAAATTAGACAGCATATTGCGTCGGTTTGAAACAACCTTTGATAACGCGTAGTCTAGCAAAATCATAAGTTAAAGATTAGGCACGGATTACATAGATTTCACGGTTAGTGCTATGCTTGTACAAAGCAACCGTGAAATCCGTGTTATCCGTGCCTAAATTATAATAAAGCTATTTTTTTTTAGACTTTATCCCAATCCGTTTCAGCATTAAAACAGGGACAGGCCTTGATCCATTCTTCCGGTTCTATTTCGCCGTTTCCGTTCAGGTCGGGACTTAGATCCCGATGTCCGCAGATCCGGCAATTCGGATAATCTTTCAATAAAGCGAGAATCAATACCCGGAGCGAATGTTTCTGCCATTCGGTACGGGTATCTTTCGGTTGTCCTTTGCAATCGAGTCCGCCCTCATAGCAGATACCTATACTTTCTTTGTTGAAACCGCGGCTGTGCGCACCAATTCGTTCTATCGGACGGGTAGATTTTATATCCCCGTTCTTGCGGATATAGAAATGATAACCCGTTCCGTTGAATCCTCGTCTGCGATGACAGACGTCCAGGTCATATTCTGTGAAACTCTTGTCTTCGCGCGTAGCGGAGCAATGGATTACTATCAGGTTTATAGTTCTCATGAATGGATTAAATAGATTGAATAGGTTCTGTAAATTGCACAGGTTCCATAATTTGCATTAATTGAATCATTATCATGCCTCTGCTGCACTACGTTGTGCACATTCCTTATTAATACATTGTAAGGCAGCAGCCTGTGCCAGCTGATCTCTTAATGAGAATATCTCCGTATGCATCTCTTTCACTTTCGAGCTAAGGTCGAAATAATCCTTCAACACTTTTTCCAATTGCTGCATCAGAAAAGTATATTGGTCTTTCACCAGTTCGCTGAACTCTTTTACTTCTTGCGCCATTACTTTGCGCTTTTTGCGATTACTGCCCAGAAAGGGCAGGATCGTCATAATGATCTCTATGATTTTATCGAGCATTTTAATAAATTGAGGATTGAAAATTGAGAATTAAAAAATAAATGTAGAAGAAAACAGAAACCGCATGGAGAGTAACTGTAGAAATCACTCTGTAATACCCATGCGGCACTGTTTTTAATGATTAAGCTGCCGGGTCCGGAGCTTCTCCGCTTCCACCGCTACCGCTGTTTCCACCATCCGCGTCTTCTCCGTCACCCTTTCCGGCCAGGATGAAATCGACATTATTCTCGCCTCGGGTAGTGGCATGACTCGTATTCACCAGCTGAAGTGCCTTGTCTGCCACAAAACGAACATTTACTCTGCGGATATTGCGCACCGTGCAATCCTTCTCCTTTTCCGCCCCTTCGCTGCTCAACGTGATATGGAACGTGCCCAATCCGTCGATCTTCACCTTGTCGCCCTGGGTAAGCGACAGGCGCAACTGCTCAACAAAAGCCTCGATGGAATGCTTCACATCTCCTGCTGTAAGCGATGAGTTCGCTTCGATGGCATCGGCCAGCTTGTTGATGTCCATCACTCTCACTGTACCCGATTTCTGGCGTACATAATACAACATCTGTGAATCCGGCTGATTCACATACTTTCTGCGCTGATAGCGCTCCACTAATACATTCATACAATTAAAAAAGTTAAGGTTTAAGTAATAATATTTTCTGTCCTTGTTGACATTACAAATATACGAAATTTGAAAGGGAAAGTCAAGTATTTTGCTATTTATTTTATATCAATAATGAAATAAAAAAAGAAATTCCATACAGCTATATATTGTAATATAAAATTGTATGGAATCGGGGTGAATCTGTATCTATTTAGCATGTTTCAGCATGTATTCCAGCGGTGGGACGTATTCGGTGATTTTTGTCATTGCCGAATTATGCCTGAAGTATACGTTTCCCGTCTCTCCGTTGCGTTGTTTGGCTATGATTGCTATGCCTAGTTCTTCGGTAGGGTAACCGCTTTCGCGGTCGGTTGTTATTCGTGCGAGGGCGGGGCGGTAGAGTAATATCACGACGTCCGCATCCTGCTCGATTGCGCCACTTTCGCGGAGATGTGCCAGTTCGGGGCGGCCTGCGGGGCGGTTTTCCGATTCGCGGTTTAGCTGGCTAAGCAGTACCACCGGTACGTTTAGCTCTTTGGCCAGCAACTTCGCTTTGCGGGTGGCTTGTGCCACTTCCTGTTCGCGGTTGCGGTTGTTTTGGCCGGTTGTCATGTCGCAGAGTTGCAGGTAGTCTATAATGATCGCGTCGCACGCATGTTGGCTTTGCAGCAGTCGCGCGCTGGATCGTACGTGTTCCATGTTGACCGAGGTGCTGTCGTCTACGTGTATCGGCAGACGTTTGAGGTCGGCGGCTGCCGTGCGTGCCTCTGCAAGCTCTTGCGGGCTGACGGTTCCCGACCGCCAATGGCGGGCACTGACTTCGCTGGCTGCTGTCAGCCATCGGTCGGCCAGTCTTTCTCCTTGCATTTCGAGGCTGTAGACGGCTACGGCATGTCCTGCCATGGCTGCGTTTCGTGCCAGATGTAGTGCGAATGCCGTTTTTCCTACGCCGGGACGGGCGGCGATTACCACTAGTTCGCCGTTTTGGAGTCCGGACGTCATGCGGTCCAGGTCTGCCAGTCCGGTAGGGATGCCGGTCACTCCGTTTATGTTGTTGGCAATACGTCCTTCGGCTTCGGTCATGGTGGCGGTCATCAGTTCATCCATGTCCCGCATGTGGTTGTTGTGGCCGAATTCGCCTTCCAGACGGTCGAGCAGGTTGTGCGCGTCCATCAACGAGTCGTCGATGTCCATCGTTTCGTCTAGCGAGCAGGCGAGTAGTTTGTTGAATCCCAAGGTCATTTCGCGTCGTAGATATTTCTCGTGTACGATCTGCGCGTGATATTCGAGGTGGGCGGAAGTCGCCACTTTGCTGCTCAACTGGGTGATGCCGAACGCTCCGCCCGCCTCTTCGAGCTTTCCGCGGTGGGAAAGCTCTTCTTTTACGGTGAGGATGTCTATTTTCATTCCGGCGTGCTACATAGCCAGTATGGCGGCGTAGATCAGTTGGTGGCGCAGGACGTAGAACATTTCGGGGCGCAGCTTGTCGGCTATCAGTGGTATAGCCCTCTGCTCTATCAGGCAGGCGCCGATGATGGCTTCTTCTATTTCGGGAGCCTGTGGTGAAACTCTGTTTTCGGTATTCATAATCAGTGTTTGTTTAATCAGTCTTCGTTTAATTGGGATTCGTTTTATCAGTATTCGTTTAGGAAAGCTTTGTTGGATAAATAGCTGGCGGCGTGGAGCAGGTAGTTGATGTTTGTTTGGTGGAAATAATAATCTTCTACCTTGTCGATGGCGAGTTGCTGTTCCTTGTCGCTTAATTTTTTCCATTCGCGTTGCGCTTTGGCGATGTTTTCTTTGGGAAGCTGCGTGATGCTGTGAAACTCATTCCAAAACAGGCGGAACTTCTCGTTGACGGCTTTCTTTTTCTGCTTGCCGCTGTCGGGGGCTCCTACCCATTTGTCGTATTCGACGACACGGATATGCAGGGACGAGTTGTTGGGATGGGGGACGATTTCGATGATCCCCAGGATGGCAAGGGCGTGTATGAATCGGAAGGTTTTTCCGACAGACCAGCGGAAAATGCGGCTCCAGTCGCGGTAGCTGAACATGCTTTCGCCTCTTTTGCACAGGTAGTCTTTGTGCTGCCGGTCGCTGTATAACGTGTCCGAATAGTTTACTTTCATCAGGATTTTCAGGAGCGCTTCTATTTCTCCGGCTTCTATGTTCGGGTCTTCTATCTGTTGTTGTAGCAGGGCTTTGGGGATAATGAGAAAACCATGTTCCATCATGGCTTCAAAATTGAAATTGTTCATTGGGTTATCGTTTTAAATTTCTGTAAAGGTACGCCGTTCTTGTGCGATGCGCAAGGGGTGTGGTTCCGTGCGGACGGGTGTGGATGAATAAAGGGTGCCGCGATGCGCAAATGGCTGTTTTTTTCTTCTTTCATGAAGCCGGGGAAGGAGTGGGGATGGAACGAATGCTCTGTTGGTGGTTGGCGGAGCTTCTGTTGGTGGTTGGTGGAGCTTCTGTTTGTGACTGGTGGAGCTTCTGTTGGAGAAAAAACAAAGCCTTCGTTTGGGGGGATTCGAAGGTCTTGTTTGTAGTGAAAAAACGGTCATTTTTGCCGAACGCTTTGTGGAACGCTTTTTTCTTTCTGTAAATAGCTGTATGATTGGTAGTTATCTTCGTTTTGAAAAAAAGTGATGAACGCAAAGTGGAATACATAATAAACAATAAAAGATAAATGATATATTTAAAAATATATAGTTCGATTTTCCTTTTATTTCTTGTCCGTGTTTTCGTTTTCTGTTACGCGCTAAACGTTTGTCGGCAAGTCAATGTGGGGAGGTCCCCAGTGTCGGTAGATGATTAGCTGCATTTCAGGACTGACATCGATTGTTTGGCTGGTGTAATACGCAGCAACCAGTTGTTCGTTCAATGTCTTGTTTGCTTTAATGCGTTTGCGCATTTTTTTGCTGGCGGAAGAAGCGTTTGCCAGATCGGGAAAATACTCCTTCGCCAATTCGGAGAAATACTTGAATCCATTAATGCTGTAGCGTTCGGCAGCTGGTTCATTGTTGTTCATAAATTTTTTATACTTAAATGGTTAAAATAATATGTTGTTTGAAAAATTGCGCAAATGTATGAAATTTACTTTGATGATTAATGTAAATGTTTTAGTTTTTATTTTTTAGATTTTATGTATGTAAATTTTTGAAGATATATTTTTGTATTTTACTAAAGTAAAGTGTGGGAAAAGTAAATATTAATTATTAATTTATTTTTAATGAAAAAGGAAAGTTTTACTTCGTTTATGAAACAAGTGGCTGTTGATTTGCAGCAGAGTGGAAATTTAGGGACTGCTCATGTATACAGAAGTACGTTGAATGCGATTCTTACTTTTCAGGGTTCCGATCGTTTGTCGTTTCGGGAAATCACTCCGGAGTGGCTGAAGCATTTTGAGGGTAGTCTTCGTGCACGTGGGTGTAGTTGGAATACGGTGTCTACGTATCTTCGCACGTTGCGTGCGGTTTACAATCGCGCTGTCGATCTTCGGAAGGCATCATACGTGCCGCATCTTTTTCGCTCCGTATATACAGGTACGCGGGCAGACCGCCGCCGGGCACTGGATATGGAGGATATGAAGAAGGTATTTGCCCGTCTGTTGCAGTCGGACGCCATCACTCCTGCCATGAAGGGTGCGCAGGAGTTGTTCATTCTTATGTTCCTGCTTCGGGGATTGCCTTTTGTCGACCTGGCTTATTTGCGCAAGAGTGATCTGCGGGGAAATGTGATTAGTTATCGTCGTCGTAAAACGGGGCGTCCGTTGTCTGTGACGTTGACGACGGAAGCGATGTTTCTTTTGCAAAAGTATATGAATCGGGAGGAACAGTCGCCTTATTTGTTCCCGATTCTTCACAGTGATGAAGGTTCGCCAAAGGCGTACAGGGAATATCAACTGGCATTGCGCAATTTTAATTATCAGTTGGAATTATTAGGAAAGGCATTGGGACTCAAAGACCGGTTGAGCTCGTACACCGCCCGCCATACCTGGGCTACGACTGCGTATTATTGCGAAATCCATCCGGGTATTATCTCCGAAGCAATGGGACATTCGTCTATCACCGTGACGGAAACTTATTTGAAGCCTTTCCGAAATAAGAAAATTGATGAAGCAAATATGCAGGTACTGGATTTTATAAAACGATCTGTGGTAGGTGTAAGTGCTTGATTTTTATTCTGTTACTTCGTAGGTAACGGGTCGAAATATCGGTGCAAATATGAGCATATTTCTTAAAACAACCAAACGAAATCATACATTTTTTCTAATAAACTACTCAAA
>NZ_JADPLO010000086.1:0-20308 GCF_015667765.1 Bacteroides sp. 1001302B_160321_D4
ACAAAATCTGCTATTTGCTTAAAGGTCCCATCCATCGGGACCTCTGCACAGCATTCTTGCAAAAAAAATATTCTGTTTTTTATTTCCTTGTGCAGTATTTTACAATTACCGGCATTTACCCTATGTACGTACACCTTAATTTTGAAAATTAATAATCTAATTTTAAACAGTATGAAAACTTTAACTGAAATAAAAAAAGTTCGTTGTTTTAATCGCTTAGTTTTATTTGTAGTGGCATTGGGCCTGATAACCACTTTTACAGCATGTAGCAATGATGATGATTCAGACATTCCCGTATATTCTCTTAAAGATGTGGATGGAAATTATTCCGGTACCATGTTGACAGAGTCTGATCTGCCCGTTAACCCACAAACTAATTCCCCAAAAGAAGAACAGCCGGAAGGAGCCACCGTTACCGCTGAAGTAAAAGACAATCAGGTCATGATTAAAAAACTCCCGGTA
This sequence comes from Bacteroides sp. 1001302B_160321_D4, assembly GCF_015667765.1. Taxonomy (NCBI): domain Bacteria; kingdom Pseudomonadati; phylum Bacteroidota; class Bacteroidia; order Bacteroidales; family Bacteroidaceae; genus Bacteroides; species Bacteroides sp. 1001302B_160321_D4. The sequence goes on from NZ_JADPLO010000086.1 coordinate 463, forward strand.
GACGATCTCATCAAAAGTATCGTTGGTGAAGAAGCTGCCGGAATTATCATCGAAAATCTGGACGATATCAATTACAACATTCCTTATACCGCTGCCTTTAATGATGACAGTAAAGGCTCTATTCTACTTCAATTAAAACCTGAACCTTTGGAAATAAAATATACTATCCCGACTCAAGCACAAGCAGACGGGGAAGAAGCTCCTCAAATTACGATAAAAGTAACCATAGAAGCGGAAGAAAAGGGCCAATATACATATAAAGACCAAAAACTTACATTTGAAATCAAAGCAACCAAAGTGGAAGTAGAAGGACAGCCGTTTGAAGACTTCTCACCTACTACATTCAGTTTCGACATGGACAAGAAGTGACTAACCGTATAAACTTTCCCAAAGTATTTTCATTATGATGGGAATTATCTCCCAAAAGAGTATGCCGTCACATGATGCGCATGCTCTTTTTTTTTATACCTTTGTGAAATAACCAACTATATCAAAATGACTACAACTGAAAACATACGGAAAGAGTTACAAGCATTAGTAGATGCCAAATATAAGGAATTTCACTCTTCCCTCCTTCCGGGAGCGAACAATATTCTCGGTGTACGTATCCCCCAACTGCGAATCATGGCCAAAGAAATTATAAAAAAAGAGGACTGGCGTACGTTTGTAGAGTCAACCGATACGAACTATTATGAAGAAACAATGCTTCAGGGAATGATTATCGGACTGGCAAAAATGGAACTTGAAGAACGAATGAACTATGTAGCAATGTTCATTCCCCGTATAGATAATTGGGCTGTATGCGACATTTTCTGCAGTGAACTGAAAACTGCCGTAAAAAAAGGAAAAGAAACCGTATGGCAATTTATCCAACCTTATCTGAAATCCTCTAAAGAATTTGAAATACGCTTCGGGATTGTGATGCTTTTCCACTATGTGGATGACGAACATATCGATTCGTTACTGGAATATGCCGATTTATTCAATCATGATGCTTATTATGCACGTATGGGTATGGCATGGATGCTATCATTGTGTTTCATCAAATTTCCCCAAAAGACAATGGAATATCTGAAACATAGTACATTGGATAACTGGACTTACAACAAAGCACTGCAAAAAACAATCGAGTCTTTCCGGGTAAACAAGGATACCAAAGATATGCTTCGGAATATGAAAAGACGATAAAAACAAAACACGGTGAACATCCCGCCATTAGCATTCCGTTCACCGTGCTTCTTATTCTTTCTATAGATACCACTTCTATCTTCGCACCTATTTATTTTTTGTTTGTAATCCGGAGAAATACTAATTCCTCCTCACCTTTTTCCTTCTGCTTCTGCGCCTCTGTTGTTTCTGGCGGCTGTAACGCTGCCATCTTTTATAAATCATCCAGCCACTCATCAATGCAACAACGACAAAGATAAGAATAGTTATGCCAACCCCCAAATTATCGCCCTTAATACGCGACCAAATATCAAGAACTTCTTTTGTCTGATCGCCAAAGTCACGAATCATGGCACATCGTTCTACCACTTTGCGATCCGGGTATTGTATCTTATCAATTTGTATGCTGTCTGCACCCGGTCCGAAAAAGTAACTTAAATCGGCATAATAATGGAGGGTCGTGTCTGTTTTCTCTTCCAGTATTTCGGGCGTAGCTATGGAACTTACATATCCGCAGAAATCCATATTCCGCAAAGCAATGTCCGGACGGCACATAAAATTGATGAAATAACTGGCTGCTTCCGGATTTCTGGCGTATTTCGGGATTACCCAACCGTCATACCAGATATTGCTCCCTTCCTCGGGAACTTCATAATCCAAGTCCACTCCTACCGCATTTGCCTCTTCAATCGCCCAGATCGCGTCACCGCTCCAAGTCATATTCAGCCAGGCTTTATTCTTCGTCATCATCTCCTTGCCGAAATCCGCCTCCCAACCGGCAATATTCGGTTTCAAGGCTTTCAGGTATTTTTCGGCCAGTTCCATCGCACGTGGAGAGTAGTCGTTCATCAGCTCTTCCACTGTCACCGTTCCTTCTTTCAGTTCCTTCGCATGCGCATAGATGACAGCTGTTCCATAAGCATCACGGTAACTATCCTTCATCAGGATTTTTCCGGCGTACTTTTTATTCCAAAGACAATCCCAGGACAACGCTACCGAATCGGGTACATAAGCCCGGTTATACAGAATTCCAGCCGTTCCCCACATATAACATACAGCATAGCGGCTCGCCTGCTCACCCGGTTGGCTCAATTTATTGATTTGTTCGCGAATAAACGGAGCTACATTATTCATGTAGTTGGGAGAATGTGCAAAATTCGTATCGATGGGCAGCAGCAAATGTTTCTTCAGCATACGTTCGATGATGTATTCCGAAGGACAGACCACATCAAAATCTTCATGCCCCTTTTCAATCTTCGTCAGCATGATCTCGTTGATGTCGAATGTCTGGTAAACGATACGGATATTCTCACCGGTCTGTTCTTTATAATATGCCTGGAAATCCTCGAGTACACCTTCGCCGATGTAATCTGCCCAGTTATAGATTTTAAGGACCCGCTCACGAGGTTCACCGGAATTATAGCATCCGGTCAAGGTCAGTAAGAGCAGGATTACGGGAATTATTCTTTTCATATTATTTATGTAGTAGCACATTTGATGGTCTATTAATCTTTTTTCTTCGCTTTTCCTGCCCGATAATTGATGCCAATCAGCAACGCCAGCACCACGACAAAAATGATAGCCGAAAGCGGACGAAGTTCAGGGGTCAGCCCTCCCTTGCGGGCATCGGCATAGATATAAGTAGAGAGCGTCTCCAGACCTTGATTACCAATGGTAAAGACAGTTACGGCAAAATCATCAATGGATAGAGTCAATGCAAGCATAAAACCACTAATCATTCCCGGACGAATCTCCGGAACAATAACTTTCCACAAAGCTTGCATGGGAGTCGCTCCCAAGTCAAGAGCGGCCTCATAAATATTCGGGTTCATCTGCTTCAAACGAGGCAGAACGCTCAAAACAACGTATGGCGTACAAAAAGTAATATGAGCAAGCACTACGGTTGTGTATCCTTGTGTGATTCCTAAAGAAACAAACAAAAGGAAAAGCGAAATACCCGTGATGATATCTCCGTTCAGAATAGGAATACTATTCACAAAACTAATCGCTTTACGCGAACGGGATTTCAGATTAAAGATGCCGATAGCAGCCACACTACCCAGCAAGGTAGATGCCGTTGCAGCCAGCAGAGCAATAGTAATCGTGTTAATCAATGCATTCATCAAAGAATGATGCGTGCCTGTAGTGAAAAGCGAAGTATAAAGTTTTGTGGAGAAACCAGTCCAGTTGCCCAGCACTTTCGCTTCGGTGAAAGAATAGATGACGATAATCACGATAGGAGAATAAAGCAACAACAGCAATATCCACAAGTAAGCCTGCGCAAATATTTTCTTTACCATAGCCCGCCTCCTTCGTTCGAATTGTCCTTATCGTCTGTGCTAAACAAAGAAGTAGCAGCAATCAGCAGCAACATAATAAGCGAAAGTGCCGCTCCATAGTTCCACATGCTGTTATTGATATTTTCCTGAATCGTTGTACCAAAGAGTTTGATGTTATTCATCGTCAGCAACTCGGCAATGGCAAATGTCGATATAGTCGGCATGAACACCATCATAATTCCACTCATCACACCCGGCATAGAAAGCGGAAGGACTGCTTTCAGAAAGACTTGCAGCGGATTGGCTCCCAAATCTTGTGCAGCTTCAATATAACTATGATCCATCTTCTGCAACGTGTTGTAAATAGGATAAATCATAAAGGGGATAAAGTTGTATACCATACCGAATATCAATGCTCCCTCGCCCAACGGTACACTAAAAAAGTCGAACAAGGCAACCGTAGCAAGGGTACGCACAAGAATATTTACCCACATCGGCAGGATAAACAGTACGACCATCGTCTTGGAACGGTTCAGCTTACTGTTACTCAATATCCATGCTGCAGGATAACCCAGCAAAATACAAACAAGGGTGGTAATGATGGCAATACCGATAGAATATACAAAGGTATTGATTGCTTCAGGATGTTCGAAGAACTTCTGAAAATTGGCGAGTGTCAAATGACCGCTATCATCGGTAAAGGCATATACGACAATTAAAAACAGCGGTATAATCACAAAGATCGCCGAAAAAATAATGTAAGGGAGAGTCCAACTCTTACGTGATGACAAAAAGACTATAAACTTCTTATTCACTTCCTTTCCTGTTAATCGGTTATTTTAATTATACGAATGGCATCTGGAGGGATGGTAATACCTACACGGTCTCCGTCATCCCATACATCGTTCGTATCTACAAATACATTCTCGTCCCAGTCTGACAATACGGTCAGATGATAATGGTCGCCCTTGTAAAGGATGAATTTTACCTCACCTGTGAGCGTTCCGTCTTCTTCATTATCCTGAAGAATCACTTTTTCAAAGTCTACCTCCACTTTGACATTCGTATCGGCAGCTATATTTTCCACCGGAGTACATTCAAAGTTACAGCCCAGGAATTCCACATGAGTGGCATCCAGCAATTTTCCTTCAAACGTATTGCAGATACGCTCTTTCTTCATGATGTGAATATCAAACGGCTTCACCAGCAGTCCGACTTCCGCTCCTACTTCAAAATGATGGTAATCCTGCACCAGGAATTCATATCCGCCGCACATCACCGTCATTTCATAATGCACACCTTTGAAAATAGAAGTCTCTACCACGCCTACCAACTGCGCCATATCCGAAACGGGGAAAATATAAAGATCTTCCGGACGGATGACTACGTCTACCGGAACATTTTCACCAAATCCTTCATCCACACATTCAAACTCCGTGCCGCAGAAGCGTACCAGCTTATCATGAATCATGGTACCATTGAGGATATTGCTTTCTCCGATAAAGTCGGCAACAAAAGCGTTGATGGGTTCATTATAAATATCAATCGGTGTACCGATCTGCTGAATCTTTCCTTCACTCATCACAACAATCGTATCGCTCAACGTCAATGCCTCTTCCTGATCGTGAGTGACGTAAACAAACGTTATACCCAAAGATTTATGCATTTCTTTGAGCTCCATTTGCATATCCTTACGCATTTTCAGGTCGAGCGCTGCCAGCGGCTCATCCAATAGCAACACTTCCGGCTCATTCACAATGGCACGGGCAATGGCTACACGTTGTTGCTGACCACCGGAAAGAGAATCCACATCGCGGTATTCATAATCTGTCATACCTACCATCTTTAAAGCAGCTTTCACTTTCTTCTCAATGGTTTGTTTCGGTGTCTTTTTCAGTTTCAGGCCGAAAGCAATGTTATCATATACATTCAAGTGCGGGAATAAGGCATATTTCTGAAATACCGTATTCACGGGACGCTTGTGGGGAGGGGTTTGTGTTATTTCCATCCCCGAAATTCGGATCTCGCCTTCCGAAGCCGTCTGAAAACCGGCAATGAGACGCAACAACGTGGTTTTACCGCAACCGGAAGGACCAAGTATAGTGACAAACTCGCCCTTTTTCACGTTTAGAGTCACATCATCCAATGCTGTTTTATCGCCAAAATACTTCGATACATGGCTCACCTCAATGATGGATTTATCTTCTTGCATATTCATACTAAAGTTTGGGCTGCAAAGGTACACATTTCTGCGGTTTTCACCTAGGTGTTAATCTAATATAACAGTGTTTTTCGATGCCCGACAGAAAAAAAATCTATCTTTGCATAAATATTTATTCACTAATTTTACAAAAGCATGAAAAAGTTAACTTATTTAGTTATTGCAACGGCAGCGTTAGGCATGGTAGCTTGTACGGGCGGAAACAAAGCCGGATACGTTGTCACAGGTACGGTAGAAGGTGCAAGCGATGGTGACACCGTTTATCTTCAGGAAGCTACTGGCAGAAATTTGACCAAACTAGATACAGCCGTTATCACCAAAGGTACTTTTACCTTTGAAGGTACACAAGATTCTGTGGTTAGCCGCTATGTCACTTGCGAAGTGAACGGAGAGCCATTGATGATTGATTTCTTCCTCGAAAACGGAAAAATCAACGTTGCCCTGACCAAGGATAACGACGCTGTGACCGGTACTCCTAACAATGATGCATACCAGGAAATCAGAGCTCAAATCAATGACATCAGCAAGAAAATGAATACCATTTATGAAGCAATGGGCGACACTTCTTTAAGTGATGAGCAGAAAGAAGCCAAACAAAAAGAGGGTGCCCAGCTGGAAGAACAGTATGACAAAGTAATCAAAGAAGGTGTTAAGAAGAACATCGCCAATCCGGTCGGAGTTTTCTTGTTTAAACAAACGTTCTACAATAACTCTACTGACGAAAATGAAGCTTTGTTGCAACAAATTCCTGCGAATTTCCAGAATGACGAAACAATCGTAAGAATCAAAGAGATGACCGACAAGCAGAAAAAGACTGCCGTAGGTACTCAATTTGTTGATTTCGAAATGCAGACTCCGGAAGGAAAGGCTGTGAAGTTGTCTGATTACGTTGGTAAAGGTAAAGTGGTATTGGTTGACTTCTGGGCTAGCTGGTGCGGTCCTTGCCGTCGCGAAATGCCTAATCTGGTAGAAACTTACGCAAAGTATAAAGGTAAGAACTTCGAAATTGTAGGCGTATCTCTCGATCAGGATGGAGCTGCATGGAAAGAAGCAATCAAGAAGATGAATATGACTTGGCCACAAATGTCCGACCTGAAATTCTGGCAAAGTGAAGGTGCACAGCTTTATGCAGTAAACAGTATTCCTCACACTGTATTAATCGATGGCAGTGGTAAAATTATCGCTCGCGGTTTGCATGGAGAAGAACTTCAGGCTAAAATTGCAGAAGCTGTAAAATAACAGATCGAAAAAGAAGGTTTTTCAAAGGCTTTAAAGTTCAAACAAGGGGCTGTTCGAAAAGCCTTGATCCTATAAAATCACGCTTACTACGACATGTTGCAGTAAGCGTGATTTTTCTTTTCAGATGGTTTCTTGCTTATTAAAAACTTCACAAGTCAACAACCAAACAGATAAAATTCAGCCCCTGTAATTCTCGAAAGAACACAGGGGCTGAATCTATATATGAAAGTAAGGGAGAAGGACTCCCCTACTTCTATTTCAAACAAATTAGATAAACCAACGTACGTAGCAGAAGTCTTGACGGTGTGGAAGCTCCGGATTCTTCGGGAACATACGGTAAGACACCTTGAAGCTACCTGCATTTGACAAGCTGTGTTTAACTTGGAATGTATACAAGTTACCTTCTTTCTTGATAACACTAAACGGTTCTACAGAGTAAACATGTTGTTTGCCGTCTGCAGTTGTGTAAGTAGTAACCAATTCAAGTCCCACTGCATCATTCAAGCCTTTTTCATCGATCACGTAAGTAATAGTATATTCTTTTCCGCTTTCGATGTCACCGTTCTTCAGGTCTTCTACCTTGTCGCAAGATACGATTTCAATAGCATCCCATTTAGCAACCACTTCTTCTTTCCAAGCTGCGATTTCTTTTGCTTTTGCATTATCATTAGCAGCCAAAGTCTGGAAGCGTTTCGCCAGTTTGCAATAGAATTTGCTATAGTAATCATCCAACTGACGCTTCATTGTATAATGAGGAGCGATCTGTGCGATAGAATTCTTCACCACTTTGATCCAGCCTTCAGAATATCCTTTCTTATTACGTGCATAATACAACGGCAAGATTTCAGTTTCAAGAATACTGTAAATAGTAGCAGCATCCAACTGATCCTGATGTTCCTGGTTCTGATAAGTACGTTTTTCTGTCAATGCCCAACCTGCACCTTCACGGTAACCTTCCAGCCACCATCCGTCTAATACAGAGAAGTTAACAACACCGTTCATCAAAGCCTTTTCGCCCGATGTACCGGATGCTTCCAACGGACGAGTCGGAGTATTCAACCAGATATCAACGCCTGAAACCAGACGACGAGCCAATTGCATATCATAATTTTCAAGGAAGATAATCTTACCCAGGAATTCCGGACGGCGAGAGATCTCGATAATACGCTTAATCAAACCCTGACCTGCACCATCGTGCGGGTGAGCTTTACCTGTAAACAGGAATTGTACCGGGTAATCAGGATTATTCACAATCTTAGAAAGACGATCCAAATCGGTGAACAACAAGTGTGCACGTTTGTAAGTAGCAAAACGACGACCGAAACCAATCAGTAATGCATTCGGATTGATCTTATCCATCAATGAAACGATACGGGAAGGGTCTCCCTGGTTCTTCAACCATGTATCGCGGAATGACTTACGGATATAGTCAACCAACTTATTCTTCATAGTCATACGAGTCTTCCAAATCTCTTCATCGGGCACATTGTAGATAGCTTCCCAAATCTTAGGATTAGATTGATCGAACCAGAAATTTTCGTTGAAATATTTAAAGTACAGTTCTTTCCATTCAGTTGCACTCCAAGTCGGGAAGTGAACTCCATTCGTTACGTATCCTACGTGGCTTTCTTCCGGGAAATAACCTTTCCAGATAGAAGAGAACATTTCTTGAGAAACCTTTCCGTGCAGCCAGCTCACACCGTTCACTTCCTGTGAAGTGTTACAAGCAAAAACAGACATACAGAAACGTTCGCCCTTGTCACCCGGATTGTTACGTCCGAGATCCATCAAGTCATCCCAAGTGATACCCATTCTGGAAGGATAACCACCCATATATTTGCCGAACAGGCCTTCATCAAAATAGTCGTGACCTGCAGGAACCGGAGTATGAACAGTGTAAAGAGAAGAAGCACGAACCAACTCGATAGCTTGATCGAAAGTCAATCCTGTAGCTACATAGTCGCAGATACGCTGAACATTGATTAATGCAGCATGTCCTTCATTACAGTGATAAACATCTTTCTTGATGCCCAGTGCTTTCAAAGTCAGGATACCACCGATACCCAACAAGATTTCTTGTTTCAAACGGTTTTCCCAGTCGCCACCATAAAGCTGGTGAGTGATAGGACGGTCGAATTCACTGTTCATTTCATTATCCGTATCAAGCAGATACAAAGAAATACGTCCAACGTTTACACGCCATACGTTTGCATGAACAAAATAATCAAGATAAGGAACGTCAACTATCAACGGCTGACCATTGGCATCCATTACACGTTCAATAGGAAGTTGACCGAAGTTTTGTGCTTCGTAGTTGGCAATCTGCTGTCCATCCATAGACAACGTTTGAGTAAAGTAGCCGTAACGATACAAGAAACCTACCGCACACAAATCAACATTGCTGTCGGAAGCCTCTTTCAGATAGTCACCAGCCAATACACCCAGACCACCGGAATATATTTTCAGGACGCTGCTCAAGCCATATTCCATACTGAAATAAGCGATAGATGGGCGTTGCTCATCCGGCTTCACATCCATGTAATCTCTGAATTTCGTATAAACTTCATTCATTCTTCTTAGAATCACTTTGTCTTTTGCCAGCGCTTCCAGCTTTTCATAGCTCATACGTTCCAACAACAGTACTGGATTCTGTCCACATTCTTTCCAAAGTTCCGGATCTAGATCTCTAAACAGTTCAGTCGCTTCAAAATTCCATGCCCACCAAATGTTGCGTGCGATTTCAGACAACTTCTCCAACTCTTCCGGTATACGTGATTTTACAGTAACCTCTTTCCAGTTGGGAGTATTCACATTACTAACTTTGATTTTCATAATGTTTACGTTTACTTATTGATAAATAATTCTTTCTTAACTCAACTGACGCTTCATAGCATTGCGTAAGGCAATGTCATAAGCCTCATAGTAATATTGTATAAAGTGCTTCCATAAAGCCTGTTCTGCCACTTCGGCAGCACGCTTACGGATTTCCTTCACTTCTTTCTCCGTCTTATCCGCAAATAACGTAATTGTATCTTTAATACCATCCGCTACTTCCGAATAATTATAGTCCGAACGATGCAGCACTTCTACTCCATCATTAATGCCATGCTGGTTCTTCAGGCTGTTTACCCAAAGTCCGAATCCTGCCAGATCAGTAGTGATTGTCGGCACATGGAATGCTACACTTTCCAACGGAGTATATCCCCACGGTTCGTAATAAGAAGCATAGACACTCAAATCCTGTCCCAACAATATATCATAATATTCTTTATTCATGATGCCATCACGACCATTCAGATAACAAGGTACAAAAATCACTTTTACCTTATCTTCCGGACGATTGCCCATTCCCAGATATTTCAACATATCCAACACCTGGTCATGAGTCATATTATGCAGCCAATGAGTGATAAATGGTACTTCGAGCGGAGTGTCGAACTTCTCCTTGCTCTTCAAACGTCCCTGCAAATCCTCACGGGGGTCTCCTACCCAACCGGGTACATTGATGAATGCCAAAACATTCTTATGCAAATTCTTATCCCTGTTCAAGCGGTTTAATGATTCCAAAAATACATCAATACCTTTATTCTTAAACTCATATCGTCCACTGGTTCCGACAATTAACGTATCGTCACCCAGATTTGTTCCCAATAATTTATTCGCTACATTGAGCATCAAGGCACGCGCACGTTTACGTTTTCCGGTAAATGTGCTTCCTTTCGGTACAAAATCATCTTCAAAACCGTTCATCAGAACAACATCTGCCGGTTTATCCAGTAATTCCTTACACTCATTATTGGTTATTTCGCTCACCGTCGTAAAACAGTCTACGTAATGTGCAGTCTGTTTTTCAATCGAGTGTTTCGATTGCATGTTCAGTTCTTGCGCCATCTGGTCGCCATTATAAGCAAACAGATAGTCGTACAACGGTTTATGATTACCGGCAATAGAACGACCGATAGAAGTAGCATGGGTCGTAAAAATAGTAGCCACCTCCGGCACAGCTTCCTGTACATAAAGTGCTCCCATTCCAGTCATCCATTCATGCGCCTGATATACCACCTTATCCGTTTCTGTCAAGTTGTAGCGATAGAAACTCTCTACCACTCTTCCCGCAGCGTATGAAAACATAGAAGCTTCGTCGTAATCGCCATAAGCGTGCAACGAATCTACTTGATAACGATTCCACATTTCTGTGTATATATCGTCTTTCTTTTCAAAAAAAGGTTGGAAATCAACAAGAATGACTATGGGTTCACCGGGGATATTCCATCGTCCTATACGGACAGAAAGTTCGTCTTTCTCAAGTGCATGCTTTTTCCAGGCAGCACATAGGTTATCCGACTCGATGAATAGAGGGTTTTCTTTTCCTTGCCATACATCAGGACCTATGAAGAAAATTCTGTCGCGGAACTTTTCCTGCAATGTATTTGCCCGTGTCGACAAGACGGTGTATATTCCTCCCACTTTATTACATACTTCCCAGCTGGACTCGAAGATATAATCGGGGGTTAATAAATCTTTTACCATATAATATATTAAAACTCTTTTTAGTATGCGAGTGCAAAAGTACACATTATTCTTTGAAAAATAATACTTTATGCGAAAAATATGAGTTAAGAAGAGGAAAGAAACGTTGCCCTATAATGAAAAAAGAATATCCCCTTGCACATGCAAAGCTGCATGTACAAGGGGATTGAAACTCCTTTATAGGAAATATTCTTGCTAAAAATTATGCAACGAGTGCACTACCGATCAAGAAGGTTGCAGCCAAAGCAACGATTGCATAAAGCTCGGGGAATACGGCAAGAATCAACGTATTACTAAATACATTGTGTCCCTGTCCGATAGCTGCAATACCGTTTGCACAAACTTGTCCCTGACGGATAGCGGAGAATAAGGCAACCAATCCTAAAGCAATACCTGCACCAAGAACTGCTGATGCCTGGATAGCTGTAATTTCAGGAGTCAAAATACCGAAGATAGTCTGAAACATGAAATAACCGGCAAAACCATAAAGACCCTGTGTACCCGGAAGGGCTGTCAATACCAGGAAGTTACCGAATGCACTATCATTCTTCTTCAATGCTCCGATGGCAGCATTACCTGCAATAGTTACTCCGTAAGCACTACCGATGCCCGACAAACCAACCATAATCGCGATGCCAATGTAGGCGATAAACAAATTCATTTCCATAATCTTATTCTATTTTTTATTGTTTAATTCTTAAAATATTAATTCTCTATTTCTAATTTTTAATCTTCAGTTTTTTTAATTTCTGAACGGTTTGTACTCTTTACCGCCTCCTTCATATCCGGAGTTCTTGAAGAACTCAACGAACGTCAGACGCATCGGGTGAACCATTGCACCCAGCACATTCATGAAAATATTGATTGCATGACCGATCACGAAAATCAGTACCATTACAATCGGGCCTGCTATTACATTATCCGGACTCATACCTACTGCCAGACTGTTGAACACTCCCGCCAGAATACCTCCGGAAAGTCCGAGGGCAAACAAACGAACGTAAGACAAAACATCTCCGAGCAAACCGGTAACCATGTTGTATGAATCCCATAATCCCAGTCCGATATTCAGGAAAACATTCTTTCCCGGACTGTTATAAAGGAAAATCATAGCAGCCGAAACACCCAGGATTATCAAGTGCACCGTGCTTCCCATCGGCATTACGTCCGGTAACAAAGCTGAAACTGCCATTGAAACCAGCAGGATGATCCATCCGATAGTTGCCACAGCATATTTGAAACCAAACTGAATCGTCTGATTCACAGCCTTCAGCACCATACCGAATAGAATCTGGATAGCTCCCAATATCAACGATAATTGGAACATATCATTATTATCCATCATGACAGCATGTTTCAAGCGTTGAATAATCGGCCAATCCAAATTGTAGATGTTCGCTCCGAAGAACGTACCAGTCAGCAAACCGCAGAAGAACGTTGATACCGCCAAAACCTGTATCAATGAGATGATTGACTTCATTGACGGGGTTACTTTCTTCGCCATCAACCGATAGGCCGTAGCTCCCAGGAACAGGAACAAACCATATCCGGAATCTCCCAGACAAAGTCCGAAAAAGACCATAAAGAATGGGGCAAAGAACGGTGTCAAGTCCAACTCATTATACTTCGGAAGCATATACAGCTTACAGATCGGTTCGAACCAAGCAAAGAATCCCTTATTATTCAATCGAATAGGAACATTATCGCCCGGCATCGGATCGGTAATCTCATAATATACATGTGCGTCATTCAGATAGGCCTCTATCTCCACTTGACTGAATGCAGGCGCCCATCCTTCAATCAACATCAGTTTGTCACCGGCAGTCTGTTCGGAACTTAACACGACTTTAGAGAATTCAATCTGGCTTTGCAACTCTTTCAGAGCAGCCTTCAATGAAGGAATATCCGTTTCGGAAAGCGCAACCAGTTTCTTTTCATTCTCTTCAACAGCCTGTTCTGTTGTATTGTAAAGCGTTTCAAGATGTGCCAAAGAGTATGCAGGTAATTTAGCCTGCTCCACATCCAAGTCCACTTCCTCTCCACCTTTCGTTACAGTCACGAAAAATACTTTAGAAGAAATGCGGTTCACAATCATTGCATTGTATTCCGTTTCCCACTCTTCTTTGTAATTTCCTTCCGAACAGCTATAGAAACCGATTACATAACCGGCATCTTTCAGCTTCTGAACATTTGCCGGTTCAAAGTTGCCCCAGGCTTCCAGAGCTTCTTTTTCTTTGGCATAGCTTTGTAACTGCTGCGACAACTTTCCATGCTCTGTCTGTAAAGCATCCACTTCGTCCAGCACTTGCATTCCACGGGCAGCCGTTCCTCCTTCCGTAGCAATCACGGCATTCTTTTCATGCTTCTGGTTCTGAAGCAACTTCAAGGTAGCCGCCAAACGGTTGGAAAGACGAATATTATCCTGCAACTCCGTGTTATCGGCAGCCCCCTGTTGTTTCTCCACAATGTGGACTACACCAAGCTCCCGCAGACTGTTCAGGAATTCTTCATATTCTTTGTGATACACCAGAAAGGTGAGTTTCTTCATTTTTGTAATCATGCCTCTACCTCCTTCCTTTTTTCTTGATGGGACTTCATGATCTTTTGCGAAGATTTCGACAGGTTTTCTTCATCTTCCATAAATCGCTTGATTTTTCGCAATGCATCCTGATAGCCCGGTATCTGCACCTTCTCAAAAAGGTTCACCTTTTGAGTGGTCTTTTTCCTTGCATGTTCTAACAAGTTCAGCTTGGCGAGCATAAATTCACGTTCAATTGCTGTATGAGCCAGCTCTTCCAACAGGTGGATACCGTCGGCATACCACTTGGGAGCATTAAACATACTGTACGGACGTATCTCGAATTCTACATTCTCGAGCAACGGTACGCGCACACCCGCAATCTTTTTCACGCCAAGATGAACATCATTCACCTTTATTAATGAAGCGTCAAACTCATTCCAAAGGGCGAACATGGCTTCATAGGCTTGAATTTGTTGTTCGAGCCTATCCTCCAGATCGGCAGCTTCCGTTTTACAGCGTTTCACTTCCATGCGGAGGGCGCTTTCCTTATTCTTAATGATAGGAAGCGTACGCACCCGCACTTTCAGTTGCTTTTCGAGCTGCTGAAGAGAGGTTTTGTTATATTGAAACTTTATAGCCATCTCGTTGATTTACTAATTTAACGATTTACAATCAGGCGATTGAAATTACTTCTTATAAACATAAATAATCCACAAATTTCAACCGTAAATGGTAAATCGTCTAATCGTCTAATTATTTTGTTTTGGCCAGTATTGATCCACCAAGTCTTTCTTGATATTCACCTCTTCCGGACGGAAGTATTTACCGAACAAGCCCCAGGCAACGTCCAGCATTTCAGTTGTATCAAGGTTAACATCAATTGCCAATAACTGATTGGAATAGTCCTTCGCAAAAGCCAACGTACGTTCGTCGTAGTTTGTCAGGTCGAAACCATTTTCCATCTTCGTCTTAGCGTTAGCTGCATCGGCATAAAGACGTACGGCAGCATTCATCACCTGCGGATGGTCTTTACGCGTCTTCTTACCGGTAACCAGCTGTTTCAAACGAGACAACGAACGGAACGGGTCAACAATAACCTTACCAATATCACTATCACGACGCAGGAACAACTGACCTTCTGTGATGTAACCCGTGTTATCAGGCACAGCGTGAGTAATATCTCCACCGGACAAAGTAGTCACCGCAATAATTGTGATTGAACCACCGGAAGGGAACTGCACCGCCTTTTCGTAAATCTTCGCCAAGTCCGAGTAAAGTGATCCCGGCATAGAATCTTTAGACGGAATCTGGTCCATACGGTTGGATACGATTGCCAACGCATCGGCATAGCTCGTCATATCGGTCAACAGTACCAGCACTTTCTCATTATTATTTACTGCAAAATATTCAGCAGCAGTTAATGCCATATCCGGAATCAGCAAACGTTCTACCGGCGGGTTTTCGGTCGTATTCATGAAACTCACGATACGGTCGAGTGCACCGGCATTAGAGAACACATTCTTAAAATACAGGTAGTCATCATTCGTCATACCCATACCGCCGAGGATAATCTTATCCGTTTCAGCACGTAAGGCCACGTTTGCCATTACCTGGTTGAACGGTTGGTCCGGGTCGGCAAAGAACGGAATCTTCTGACCGGATACCAATGTATTGTTCAAGTCGATACCGGCAATACCCGTTGCAATCAGTTCCGACGGTTGTTTACGCCGAACCGGATTCACAGACGGACCACCAATTTCCACTTCCTGTCCTTCAATGTCCGGACCTCCATCAATCGGGTCACCGAAAGCATTGAAGAAACGTCCGGCCAGCTGCTCACTCACTTTCAATGTAGGCGATTTGCCGAGAAATACTACTTCGGCATTGGTCGGAATACCTTCCGTACCTTCAAATACCTGCAAAGTGACATCGTCACCGGCAATCTTTACCACCTGTGCCAGTTTACCGTCCACGGTGGCAAGCTCATCATACCCTACTCCTGTCGCTTTCAACGAACAAGTAGCCTTGGTAATCTGAGTAATCTTGGTATATATCTTTTGAAAAGCTTTTGTTGCCATCTTACTTATTTACGATTTAACAATTTACGATTTACGATTGAAGTTTCCTCTCTTCAATCAATTCCTTCAGTTGTTTCTGGAATCCTTCATACTGTTCTGATTTGAACTTCGAATAGTTCATCTGCTTACAGATATTAATCATCTTCTTGAAGTAGTCCATTACTTCGTTGAAGTTATCAAATTCAAATTCCGTATGACAGATGTCGATTATCATATTCAGAATGTCTTCCTGACGTTCCATCGGAGTTACCGCGTCAATTTCGTCAAAAGCATCCTGTTGCAGGATTACAAAGTCAATCAATTCAGATTTCCAGAAGATCACGTGATATTCTACCGGCACACCATCGTCACCGAGGATATTGATCTGTTCGGCAATTTCCTTACCACGCTGTAAACGGGTCTTAAGTTCATTTACCTTTCCGATCCATTCATCATTGATATGACCTTTGATATACTCTTCAAATTCCGGATATTCGATATATTTTGAATAAGAATCAATCGGATTCACTGCCGGATAACGTTTTTTATCGGCACGGTCCTGTTCCAATGCATAGAAACAACGGGCTACCTTCTTCGTATTTTCAGTTACCGGCTCCTTCAAGTTACCACCGGCAGGAGATACCGTACCGATAAATGTAATAGAACCCGTTTCGTCATTGCTCAGTTTTACATATCCCGCACGACCGTAGAAGTTAGAGATAATAGCCGAAATATCCATCGGGAAAGCATCTGGTCCAGGCAACTCTTCCATACGGTTGGACATCTCACGCAGAGCCTGTGCCCAACGGGAAGTAGAGTCGGCCATCAACAAGACTTTCAATCCCATTGAACGGTAATATTCCGCCAGTGTCATCGCTGTATATACAGATGCTTCACGCGCAGCTACCGGCATGTTAGAAGTATTGGCAATAATAATAGTACGCTCCATCAACTTACGTCCTGTGTGCGGGTCTACCAGTTCGGGGAACTCGGTAAAGATTTCCACCACCTCATTCGCACGTTCACCGCAAGCTGCAATGATAACGATATCCGCTTCCGCCTGCTTAGAAATAGCATGCTGAAGCACCGTTTTACCTGTACCAAACGGACCGGGAATAAATCCCGTACCACCTTCCACAATCGGATTCAGCGTATCAATCACACGTACACCAGTCTCCAACAATTTGAAAGGACGCGGTTTCTCCTTATAATTCGTCATCGCACGTTTTACGGGCCATCTCTGAACCATAGTTACAGGAATATCATTACCTTCTTCGTCTGTCAGGATTGCGATAGTATCTTCTATCTTATAATCACCTTCCGGCATGATTGTTTTTACGGTAGCCGTTCCCTTCATAGTGAACGGGGCCATTATTTTCAACGGCTGAAAGTTTTCATCCACCTGTCCCAACCATACAGAAGCCTGCACTTTGTCACCTACATTCACCAATGGTACGAAATGCCATATACGCTCTTTATCCAACGGATACGTATATTGTCCTCTCTTCAGGAAAACTCCGTCCATTTTGTCGAGGTCATTTTGCAGACCATCATAGTTTTTCGATAACATACCCGGGCCTAATGTCACCTCAAGCATGTGTCCTGTAAATTCGGCTTCGGCGCCCACTTTCAGTCCACGGGTACTTTCAAACACCTGGACATATACATGTGAACCTACAACCTTAATCACCTCCGCCATCAACTTATCGCCACCGGTCGAGATATAACAAATCTCATTTTGAGCTACCGGTCCGTCAACGACGAGGGTCACCATGTTGGCAATAACGCCACTAACAGTTCCTTTTGTTGCCATATATTTTTTTTATTTTATTATCTGAATTCTGCAGGAATCTGCACTTCGTTCTTCAGCGACTCAATAATGCTTCTGAACAACTGATTACCTCTTTCCTTATCCAGTGAAATCCACCTTTCAATCATTTCCAGCTTCAGCAGGAAAGCAAAAATACGCTCAATAGTGAAATAGTCGAAGAAAATAGCATCCTCCATCCAGTTCCACCGCAGGGCATCCAACTTCTTCTCACGCTCCACCAGTTCTGTAATCTCACTGATTTTCACTAACGATTCAAAAACATCCACTTCACCGGACAGTCCGAAATCGCGGGCACTTGATGTACGCAATGCTTCGCATACTTCCGTATTTCCCACAACATTGGAAGCAATATCCCACTTGAATTTACGGCTGGTAAATGCAACAAGAATATTATTGATGTTCAGATTGAATTCAAACCAGGCAGAAACAAACTTATTTCCACACTTCATGGCATACTCATAATACAAAGCAGCCAGATGATCTTCGTGCAAAGTCGTACTTTCAGCCGGAGTATTCAAATAATCAGTTATAAAAGTGGAGAGATAAACCGGAAATTCTTTAGGACTGATTTCTCCGCCTTCTCTCAGAATAGAAATATATTCTGTGAGCTCTTCAGCAGAGTAATTTCCCCGTTTGTCGATTTCCGCTTCTTTATCTTTGAGAAGTTTCAGCACATTTGCATTATCAAACTTCAGATAAAACAAGTCGATCAACTTCCGGTCTGAAGCAGACAATCCATTGTAGATTTCAGTTTTAAAATCGGCTACTGTATAGCTCAGCTTACTGTCTTCCAGTGAAAGTTCCGGCAAACCTGCTACCAAGTAATAGTACTTACTACTCATAGTCGCTTTTTTTAAAATAGCATTTCTACTAATTGAGGACGCAAGAACGCTTTGAAGTAATTCATGAATTCTTCTTCTCCGAAGTTCACCTTATACGAACCGTCCGCCGGAGAAACGGTAAACAGAGTCTTGATACCATTTACTTGCTGGATAGTCACTCCCTTGTCTAATAAAGCTTTTGCATGAGCTGCAAAATACTTTTTCAGTGATTCCGCATCGGCTGTTGAGATGACGATAGGTTCGTCTATGCTCCATTTGGATGCCAATGCTACGATAAACGCGTTCAGATAATCTTTATCCTGAGCGAAATCTTTCACGGAAGCGGTTATCAACTTGTCAGTTACCATTGTAGCGACTTCAGATTTGAGCGCATTCACAGCCTGACCGGCAAATAGTTTTAACTCTGATTTAGTATTTTCTGCTAACTCATCAGCAGATTTACGAGAGGAGTTTACAATTGATTCTGCCTCTTTACGGGCATCCTCAATGATTTTCTTAGCTTCTTCCTGAGCATTCGCGATAAGTCTTTGCGCTTCCTCGTTTCCTTTTTCCACGCCTTCACGATAAATCTTATCGGTCAACTCTTGAATTTTGTTTTCCATATTAACAGGAGTATTTAGTATTATTACTATATTAACTATGTGTCCTTTCTCAGATTCTCGCCAAATTTACAAAAATCAATTTGATAAAAAAGAGAAAGAAGAAAAGAAAAAAGATTCGTTTGCAAAAAAATCACAGACCTACACCTATTTTGTTCCACTTTTGCCCTTTTCCTATTACTAAATGACACATTTCCGGATTTTTCAAACCGGAAAACAAATATAAGGAATCCAAAAGATATTTGAAAACAAATATATATTGAAAGCGACAAACAGGATATTAATACAAGATTAAATAACAAAAGCTATTGGTATCACATTTGGCATTAGTGAATACTGCTATCCTATTTGCGGAAGAAGAGAAGAGGTTATCTTTTATCCGTCCTTAAAAACAGCCCCTCTTGATTCATTGATGAATCTTTTTACAAAGTACCAAACAACAGAAAGCCCCTTGATTCGTTGTTGAATCAAGGGGCTTCTCTAAAAACGGCGGCTACCTACTCTCCCACTGTTACGCAGTACCATCGGCGTGACGAGGCTTAACTTCTCTGTTCGGAATG
>NZ_JADPLO010000087.1:0-20200 GCF_015667765.1 Bacteroides sp. 1001302B_160321_D4
TAAAATACGGTTGTGTTTTGCTATTATAACTTCTACTTTTGGACGATAAACAACTAAAAAACACATAAAGTTATGAAGAAATTGATTTTTTTATTTGCATTTTGTATTGTAGTGACTAATGTTTTTGCACAAACCGCCCCAGAGCAATTGAAAAAAGAAGGAAATGATGCATTTAATGCTAAAAATTATCCAGTAGCGTATGCGAAGTTCAGCGAATATCTGAAACAGACTAATAATCAAGATTCTGCAACAGCTTACTATTGTGGTATAGCAGCAGACGAAGTGAAAAAGTATGCGGAAGCCGTGACCTTTTTCGATATTGCTATTCAGAAAAAATTTAATATAGGAAATGCGTATGCTCGTAAAGCTTTGGCTTTAGATGCACAAAAGAAGACTGCTGAATATGTAGCTACATTAGAAGAAGGGCTGAAAGTCGATCCTAAGAATAAGACAATGGTGAAGAATTATGGTCTTCATTATCTAAAAGCAGGACTTGCAGCACAGAAAGCTGGAAAAGCAGAAGAAGCAGAAGATTGTTTCAAGAAAGTAATTCCGTTGGATCACAAACAGTATAAAACAAATGCATTGTACAGTTTAGGAGTTTTGTGTTATAATGACGGAGCTAATATCCTGAAGAAAGCTGCTCCTTTGGCAAATTCAGATGCAGACAAATATGCTGCAGAAAAAGCAAAAGCGGATGGAAGATTTAAAGAAGCATTAGACTATTTGGAAGAGGCTGCTAAGATCTCTCCGGAAAATGAAAATGTGAAAAAGATGCTTCCTCAAGTGAAAGCTGTTATGAAGTAATTTGACCAATCTTATAAATGATAGAGGGTTGCCGGTATGATACGTCGGGCAACCCTTTTTTATTGCTATCTTTTTCTAATCTATACTTTTTGTGTACATTTGCCATTCCTAAACGCTGAAATATTTTATGCACTTATATAATAAGGAACAGGCCATCAAACGGATGAATCAGTTTGGACAACACCATCGTCCTTTTGTTTTTATTATCAATTATCTGCAGGATGCATCTTATATAGAAGAGGTTGCTGCTGTTGATTCTACTGAACTTTTGTATAATTTGAATGGATTTACCAATCAAGCTACGTCAACTGAAAAGTATACACCTTCTTTTTCTGCTAAACCAGCGAACTCTATCCATTGGCAGCCTTCTGCAGAATCTTTCTATTCCTATCAACGCTCGTTTAATATTGTCCGACAGAATATCTTGGCTGGAAATAGTTTTCTCACAAATCTGACTTGTCGCACTCCGGTAGATACCAATCTCACTCTGAAAGATATTTATTATCACTCTAAAGCGATTTATAAGCTATGGGTTAAAGACACTTTTACTGTTTTTTCTCCAGAAATATTTGTGAGAATTCATCAGGGGAAAATTAGCTCATACCCGATGAAAGGGACTATTGACGCTTCCATTCCTTCTGCTGCCCAATTATTGATGAACGATCCTAAAGAGGCGGCAGAACACGCTACTATCGTAGACTTGATTCGTAATGATTTAAGCATGGTTGCCAATCAAGTGTCCGTTTCCCGGTATCGGTATATTGATACATTGCAGACTAATCAGGGAGCGATTCTTCAGACAAGCTCTGAAATTCAAGGCGTATTGCCGGAAAACTATTCGGAACATTTGGGAGAACTTATTTTCCGACTTTTGCCAGCCGGTTCCATTACCGGTGCCCCCAAGAAAAAAACGATGCAGATTATTCGGGAAGCTGAAACCTACGACAGAGGATTTTATACAGGAATTATGGGCTATTCGGATGGAATTAATTTGGATAGTGCCGTTATGATACGTTTTGTAGAACAGGAAGGAGAAAAAATGTATTTTAAAAGCGGAGGTGGAATCACCTGTCAGAGCGATGCGGAAAGTGAGTATAACGAAATGAAACAAAAAGTATATGTACCCATTTATTGAGACTATCCGGATAGAGGATGGACAGATTTATAATCTTGATTATCACACAGAGCGTTTCAATAGAACCCGTGCGGTCTTTTGGAAAAATAGTGTTCCGCTTGATTTGCGTGAGTATATATCGCCACCAGTTTTAAACGGGATTCATAAATGTCGGATTGTGTATGGAAAAGAAGTAGAAGAAGTCACGTATGCTCCTTATCAGATGCGAAAAGTGTCCTCTTTGCATCTGATAGAATCCGATACCATTAATTACACTTACAAAAGCACACATCGGGAAGAACTGAACGCTTTGTATGCCCAAAAAGGAATGGCAGATGATATTTTAATCGTGAAAGACGGCTATCTGACAGATACTTCTATTGCCAATATCGCCCTCTACGATGGGCGCACATGGTTTACTCCGGCTCATCCGTTACTCCGGGGAACGAAACGGGCGGAACTTCTGAATAAGCAATTCATTGTTGAGAAAGACATTGCGCAAGTGCATTTAAACGACTATTCACATATCATGTTATTCAACGCCATGATTGACTGGGAACGTATTGTATTGCCTATAAATGAGGAACATTTCATTCTATAAACGATAATTAACTGAAATATACAGAGTATTGCTGAACAAATGTCACTTTTGTACTGTTATATTTATGTGTTTTTCATAGTATTAGATATAAGATTAATTAAAGAGATTGTACTCCACTTGTGAAAGCTAAAGTACGTCAGAGACAGAAGAGTCTGTTTTTTTGATAAATGTGTTAAAGCATCGGTTTTACCAGGCCGATGCTTTTTTTATGTCCTTTTACCCCCTTTTGTAGTTTATATGAAATAAAATTTGTACGTTTGTAGAGTAATAATAGAAAATGATAAAGATGAACATACCCGTTATCTTTCAGTTTTTAAAAGATCTTTCCGCGAATAATAATCGTGAGTGGTTTAATGAGCACAAGGCAGAATATGAAACAGCCCGTGCCGAGTTCGACAACTTTTTGGCAACAGTGATTGCCCGTATTTCCCTGTTTGATGAAACTATCCGGGGAATTCAACCCAAAGACTGTACTTATCGCATTTACCGGGATACCCGCTTCTCTGCGGATAAAACACCTTATAAAATACATTTCGGCGGCTATATCAATGCCAAAGGAAAGAAATCCGACCATTGTGGATATTATGTCCACTTGCAGCCGGATGGTTCGATGCTTGCCGGAGGAAGCTTGTGTCTGCCTTCCAATATCCTGAAAGCAGTGCGTCAGTCTATTTATGACAATATCGAAGAATTTGTTGCGATCGTAGAAGATCCGGAGTTTAAGAAATACTTTCCGGTGATAGGGGAGGATTTTCTGAAAACAGCTCCGAAAGGCTTCCCGAAAGACTTCAAGTATGTCGATTATTTGAAATGTAAAGAGTATGTTTGCTCTTATAATGTTCCTGATGACTTCTTTACCCGGCCGGATATGTTGGAACAGATGGACAAAGCGTTCCGCCAGTTCAAGCGGTTTGCTGATTTTATAAATTATACGATTGATGATTTTGAATAAATAATGCCTGGAATATAAACTTTAAAATTTAACTTATATGGTAGTAGATACTTTAGAAAATCTGGAGAAATATGCGTCTTTAAATCCTTTGTTTGCACAAGCCATTGACTTCTTGAAGTCTCATGACCTCCAAGCCATGGAAATTGGTAAGACAGAACTGAAAGGGAAAGATCTGTTCGTGAATATCGCACAAACCAAGCCTAAAACAAAAGAGGAAGCCAAACTGGAAACTCATAACGAATTTATTGACATTCAAATCCCGTTGTCGGGAACAGAAATTATGGGGTATACCGCTGCTAAAGATTGTGTTCCGGCAGATGCACCTTATAACGCAGAAAAAGACATTACTTTCTTTGAAGGATTGGCAGAAACATACGTTACCGTAAAACCGGGAATGTTTGCTATCTTCTTCCCGCAAGACGGTCATGCTCCCGGCATCACTCCGGATGGTGTGAAAAAAGTAATCGTAAAAGTAAAAGCATAATCCTAATTCAATTCTGATATGGAAAAGACACTTAATCTCATAAAAAATGATCCCTGGCTGGAACCTTTTGCCGGTGCTATCACCGGGCGTCATCAGCATGTATTAGACAAGGAAGCTGAATTGACGAATAAAGGCAAACAAACCCTTTCAGATTTTGCATCGGGGTATCTTTATTTTGGATTGCATCGCACCGATAAGGGATGGACTTTCCGTGAATGGGCGCCCAATGCTACTCATATTTATATGGTGGGTACATTTAATAATTGGGAGGAAAAAGCAGCCTATAAGCTGAAAAAACTAAAGAATGGCAATTGGGAAATTAACCTGCCGGCGGATGCCATTCATCATGGCGATCTCTACAAATTGAATGTATACTGGGAAGGCGGACAAGGCGAGCGTATTCCTGCATGGGCTACTCGTGTGGTGCAGGATGAACAGACCAAGATATTCAGTGCACAAGTCTGGGCTCCGGAGAAACCCTATAAATTCAAAAAGAAAACATTTAAGCCCGACACGAATCCACTGTTGATTTATGAATGTCATATCGGAATGGCACAACGGGAGGAAAAAGTGGGCACTTATAACGAATTCCGCGAGAAAATACTTCCCCGTATCGCTGAAGAAGGGTATAACTGTATCCAGATTATGGCCATTCAGGAACATCCTTATTATGGAAGTTTCGGCTATCATGTATCCAGCTTTTTTGCTGCCTCTTCCCGTTTTGGTACTCCCGACGAATTGAAAGCATTGATCGATGCCGCTCATGAGATGGGAATTGCTGTGATTATGGACATTGTTCATTCACATGCAGTGAAGAATGAAGTAGAAGGATTAGGAAACTTTGCCGGTGATCCGAATCAGTATTTCTATCCGGGCGTTCGTCGCGAACATCCGGCTTGGGATTCTCTATGCTTCGATTATGGCAAGAACGAAGTGATTCACTTCCTGTTGTCTAACTGCAAGTACTGGTTGGAAGAATATAAATTTGACGGCTTCCGTTTTGACGGAGTCACTTCTATGCTATATTATAGTCACGGTTTGGGTGAAGCCTTCTGTAACTATGGAGATTATTTCAACGGTCATCAGGATGATAATGCGATTTGTTACCTGACATTGGCTAATGAAGTGATTCATCAGGTAAATCCGAAAGCGATAACCATTGCGGAAGAAGTTTCCGGTATGCCGGGGCTGGCTGCAAAAATAGAAGATGGCGGTTACGGCTTCGATTATCGTATGGCCATGAACATTCCGGACTATTGGATCAAGACAATCAAAGAAAAGATTGATGAAGACTGGAAACCTTCCAGCATGTTCTGGGAAGTAACCAACCGTCGTCAGGATGAAAAGACCATTTCGTATGCAGAAAGCCACGACCAGGCATTAGTGGGAGACAAGACAATTATCTTCCGTCTGATTGATGCTGATATGTACTGGCACATGCAAAAGGGAGATGAAAATTATGTTGTCAACCGAGGTATCGCTTTGCACAAGATGATTCGTTTATTGACCTCTTCAACCATCAACGGAGGTTATCTGAACTTCATGGGAAATGAATTCGGGCATCCCGAATGGATTGACTTCCCGCGTGAAGGTAACGGATGGTCATGTAAATATGCCCGTCGCCAATGGGATTTGGTAGACAACAAGAATCTGACCTATCATTATATGGGTGATTTTGATAAGGATATGCTGAAAGTTCTGAAGAGCGTGAAAGACTTCCAGGCAACACCTGTTCAGGAAATATGGCATAATGATGGCGATCAGGTATTGGCATACGGACGTAAAGACCTTATATTTGTCTTTAACTTTAATCCGAAACAGTCATTTACCGACTATGGATTCCTGGTAACTCCGGGAGCTTATGAAGTAATATTGAATACGGACGACGTTGCATTTGGAGGAAACGGTTTGGCAGATGATTCTGTAGTGCACTTTACTATTGCCGATCCGCTGTACAGTAAGGAAAAGAAAGAGTGGTTGAAACTCTACATTCCTGCCCGTACCGCCGTAGTGCTTAGAAAGAAGAAATAATTTTATCTTTAAATAAGAAGCCCCTGCAACTATCATTGTATATCTGCAGGGGCTTTCTCGTATATTGTGTTATTGAATGATTTAGTTCTAGTTTACCAAAAAGGTACTTGGTCCGAGAATATCATACATATCACTCACGTTGCGTGTTTTCAGTAATACTCCTTGTGGAGTATAGAATAACTGATATTTGATGTCAACGTTATCTTGGCCTACTTTAATTACAATAATAGCTTGCCATTTGGGAAACTCTACCATTGTCACATTATCTACCACCCAACTTGCGTATGGCCCGGATACAAAAGCATTATAGACTGCCGGTGACAGACGATCAAGGCTAACAAGATCAGTCTGTGTCATCACCCATTGCCCCCGGACGTTAAACCACACATTTTTAGTAAATCCGTTCATTACAAAGTTGGCGCAATAATATCCGTCATCTTGTGACCAGGCGATACCATTTGCTTTGGGATACATTTTCTTGAAAGTTGCCTGTACATTGCCGGGAGGGGTATCTCCAAAAACAGATGTAGATAATAGCAAAAACAGTGTGATCGCACAAATCATAAATTTCTTCATAAGCTTTGAGTTTAGAGAATTAGTTATAACTAAACAGCCTTTGAGAATATTTGTTTGAGCGATGTACATAAAATAATCCTCCGGGCATTTATAAGTGAAATGCCCGGAGGATAAGGAGTATGCGGTTCTTACTCTTTTTACTTAAAAAGTAATCTTTAAAATTTTTCCGTTATAACCTCCGACTGAAACGTCTGTCGGTTTATAAGGTAATAAGCAGATTTCTTCTTTAGCACCGGTCATCAAATCAATGGCCTGATAAGACTCCATTTGAGGAATCTGCAAAAAATCGAAGGCATGTGAAGGCACGTTGATGGCAACATCTACCAGTTGACTGTCGAAATTAATAACGAAAAACAGAATCTCGTTTTTGTATTTCCGCATAAAAGTATATTGTTTATGCTCATTGAAACGCCATCCGTTTATATTGGCATACATCAAGTCAAAGAATACCCCCTTTTTGATTGCCTGCTCTTCGTTGCAAAGCGTCAGTACTTTTTGATAGATAGAGTAGAGGTGCTTATGTTCTTCAGTAAGCATTTTCCCGTCAAACTTTCCTCCGTTGCGCCAACGACGTATAGTATCTACGCTCCAATAATCAAATATGGTAGTCCGTCCGTCTCTTCCGCTGAATCCTTCGCTATCCATGCCCAGCTCTCCGAACTCCTGACCGAAATAGATCATCATAGGATTGGTGTTCATACATGCAGAAACAATTAGTGCGGGAATCCCTTTACGCGGATTACCGGCAAAGAAATCAGATGCGATACGTTGCTCATCGTGGTTCTCCAGGAAGTTGAGCATTTTTTTCTCGATTCCATTCAGACTTTGCCAGCAATGAGTGATTGCAGTGGCAGATTCATATCCGCAGGCTACGTTCCGCAGTGTATCGTACAATCCTACCTTATCATATAGATAATCAAACTTGCCACGGAACAGATAGTTACGATATTCACTGGGATTATAGACTTCTGCGATAAAAAGTATTTCAGGATAAACCTCTTTTACTTGAGGAATAGCCCATTCCCAAAATTCAACGGGAACCATTTCTGCCATGTCACAACGGAAACCGTCAATGTTCTTTGACGCCCAGAAAAGAAGAATGTCCAGCATCTTTATCCAAGTGTCCGGAGTCGGGGAGAAGTGGCAGGTACCGCCATTCTGATAATCCACTCCATAGTTTAATTTCACCGTTTCATACCAGTCGGTGATATTGGGCGTAGCATCAAAACGATTGTTACCGGTAGCTTTAGCCGGAAATTCCCGGTAAGGCTCTGCTGCACCGTCTTTCATATCGAACTGGGCACGAAGTTCCGCTTGCGGGATATAATAGAAATTATTGTATGGACTGAAAGATTGGCTGGGGTCATCGTTAGCCCCCAATTCCGTCGTACCGTCGGGCTGTGCGTCCGAATGGTACTGGCGTGCTACGTGATTAGGTACAAAATCTATAATCACTTTCAAACCTGTGCGATGTGTACGGTGTACCAGGTTCTCAAATTCTTTCATACGTCCCTGTACATCGTTGGCCAGGTCAGGATCTACATCATAATAATCCTTGATGGCATAGGGAGAGCCAGCTTTTCCTTTCACAATGGCAGGATGATCCGGACTGATGTTATAACGACGATAATCCGTTTGAGTGGCATGTTCGATGATGCCTGTATACCATATATGTGTAGTACCTAATTTTTTGATTTCACCAAGTGCCTTGAGCGTGAAATCAGCCATTTTTCCACAACCGTTGGTGGCAATGTCTCCATTGTAGACACAGTGGTTGTTGTTATTTCCAAACAGACGGGTGAACACTTGATAGATAATTATTTTATTTTCGTCATTCATATAGAGTAGATTATTAATATTCGTATTCATTCTTTTTTTCGATGGATAGGAGGTTACTTCCATATTTTCCCTTTTTCTTCCAACAGTTGATTAAGTACTTCATTGGCTGTATTATATCCTTGTCCGAAGATTTCTTCTGCTTTCTCCAGTTCGGTATTGCTATATCCGTATAGATTGTATGGTTCGATTAATAAATCACACTTTTCCCTTTCTGGAAAAGTATTGGCGCGGAACATAAAATGGAATGAACGCATAGCAATGCTTACAATATTCATTTTGTAGTCCTCTGCCATGATGGGGCTTACGTTGACAGCCACCACCTTATCACACACTCTACGCAGGGTAGAGACAGGAAGATTCATCATCAATCCTCCGTCTACATAGTTAGTGCCATCTATATTGACTGGTGCGAACATAACAGGCATACAGCAGGAAGCTGCGACCCGTTCAGCAATACTGCCGCGGTGAAAATGAACCATGCGTCCATGATCGAGGTCGGTTGCTGTGATAATCAGAGGAAGTTGTAAATCTTCCAAGTTTTTGGCTTTTACGTTGGTTCGGAGAAAGTCTATAAATTCACAAAGGTCAAATAATCCTTTTTTAGGAATTACCAGTTTGGTTAAATCCTGGAATTTATGTCCGGAGAAATAATCAAGAACTTTGTGGGGTTCGTTGCCATCTGCATAAAAGACACCGGCAAGTGCTCCTGCGCTTACTCCGGAGATGATTTCCGGTTTAATATCATGCTCTAAAAGAGCTTGCATAACTCCCAGATGGGCAAATCCTTTAATAAATCCTCCGCTTAGTGCATAGCCAATCTGATATTTCCGGCTATTCCTGTTATTTGTGAATACCTCCATGAGTTGCTTTCTTTAGTTCGCCACGAATTTAGTGAATTTATTGAAAGTAGGAGGAATATAATGAATAGTTTTTTTAAGAGAACGTTATAAGTAGTTTTTTGTTATCCATAGAACACAATAAATGCGGATAACATGGAACTTTAATTGCGTAAGTATAAAGTTTTGTTATCCGCATTTAAATATATCACAATAGAGCACAAATATACGGATGGAATCTTTACACCAGCACTGGGGGCTGATTAGAATCCGAAATCGTCTATCTCCACTTTATGTTCTTCGTTTTCTTTAAAAGGTTTTGCTTCTTTTTGCACTGGATTTCCTTCGATATAGATAGCGCGGAATGGACGGGCAGGACAAACATATTCGCATCCTCCACAACCTACGCATATTTCTTTGTTTACATGAGGGATCGTTAATCCGTCTTTATATGGTACCATTGCCACAGCCTGTGTAGGACAGTGCTCGGAACACGCTCCGCAACTGGTTCCATCAGTATAAACGATGCAATTTTCCTCGATAAAAACAACATATCCCATTTGTGTAAGATGTTTTTGCTCTACACTTATGGGAAGAATTGCTCCATTGGGACAAACGTCTCCGCAAACAGTACAGTCAAAATTACAAAATCCTTTCTCAAAACTAACGGTCGGCTGCATTATACCTGCCAAACCATACTCCATAAAAGCAGGTTGCAGAACATGAGAGGGGCATTTGCTGACACAAAGATGACAGGATGTACATTGCTGTTGAAAGTGTTCCCGACTGATAGAGCCCGGAGGAGTGATTGGATTCTCCTTTTTGTATGCCTTTTTGCCTTCCAGTCTTGCAACGGATTCTTTGGCTTGGGACAGGAGTTTGGGTGCAGCCCCGGCAGTAACAAGACCGGCAACCAAAAAGCGGCGTTTGGATGAATCCGTGTCCGGTGATGATGGCACAGGGGCTTCTACGTTTGCTTGTTGTTTCTTTAAAGAAGGGTTGTAGACCAATGCCTTTTGCTTGCATGCTCCCAGGCAGTCGAAACAATCTACGCAGCGGCTATAATCAATGGCATGTTCTTTACTATTGATGCAGGAGGCTTTGCATTTGGTAGCACAAAGCCCGCATCCATTACATTTCGCAGTATCGATACGGACCTTAAATAATGAAAAGCGGCTCAATAATCCCAATACTGTTCCTACGGGACAAACCGTATTGCACCATGTCCGCCCGTGTTTCCATGCCATTACAAAAATAACTGCCAGAGTGATAATAGCAATGAGAAGAGAAGAAATGCTTAAAACAGAGGTATCTACCTGATAAAACGTATAATTGTCGAACTTGGAAAAGACGGATTCCAACAGATTATTCCCCAACATGTAGATAGGTTTGAATATATGCACTACCACACGTCCATACGCACTGTATGGATCGAGCAGGCCTACAATAAATGTAAATCCGCATAGAAACCCGATTACTGTCAGTCCAAGTACGCCCCAACGCAATTTATTTTTTGCGGGACTGTAACTATATCTTTTTTTCTTTTTCCCTGTTGATTTTGAAATGCGTGCAATGACATCCTGCAAAATACCCATAGGGCAAATTGTAGAACAATAAACGCGTCCAAACAAGAGTGTTAACACAGTGAGAAATAGTAAGATACCTATACTTAGTGAAAGGACAGCTGGAACAAACTGCAAATGTGCCAGCCGATGAAAACTGTTCGGTAATATTTCTGCGAAATCGAGAAAAAAGAAAGAAATCAGCACAAATAAAAGTGCTGATATTCCAATACGTAGCCTTCTTAACATTGTTATTTTACATCTTAATTCGCTTGACATTCAGCTTGTCAATGTTCATGGTTCCTATTTTCAGTGCTTCTCCTTTAGCGAGGTGTCCCACAGTATCTAGTGGCATCTCACGTACTTGATTGAAGAATTTGGCGGCAGCCGTGTCCACTGCTACAATATCCGGTGAAATGAACAGTCCTTTCGCTAACACGACATCCGAGGCAGAACGTCCTCGCGGACCATTGGTTTTCATGATACGATAAGCGTCCACTACGTTCAGCACAGCTTTCTTTTCCAGTGTACAGATATCGGCAATACATTGTTGCAAGTCATTCTGGTGGAAAAATCCACGATCCCAAACAATTCCCATGTGATTTTTCATTGAGATAGTCAGATTGGCGCCCCCATGATTTTTCAGGATGGGAACATTGATCCATACATCGCAATTCAGGATGGCTTCATGTATCTTTGCTTTCTTCATCTTTTGACCGTTGGGTAGGTTTACCGGCTTGTAATAAGACTCCAAATGAGCAGGCATTACTTTTGCTCCGGCAGCTTTTGCCGCAGCTTCGATGCCGCTGTTTTTGTAGCACTTCTGCCAATCGTCACACGTATGGTCGAATACGGTCACTTCTTTAGCTCCGGCAGCAAAGCATTGTTTCACGATTTCAGCAATCAGTTGCGGGTTGGTGTTTCCTGCCAGTTCCGGCACTTTATCCCAACCGATATTAGGTTTTACGACCACCTTCTGTCCCGGTTTGACGAATTGTTTCATACCGCCCAGTTCGCTGATAGCACGGCGGAACATAGCTTCCGGTTCTCCACCCATAACGGCTACCAAGTCCGGATTGCCTCCGTTCGTATTATTAATAGTCTGGGTTAATATTTCCATTGCCTCCGAATGCTGAATACTCAATGCGGCACCGGTTATGGCTACTGTTTTTAAAAAGTCCCTTCTGTCCATTTTTGATTTTACTTTAGAGTTTTGCAATCGCTTTCAGTAGGGTGTAGCCGCCAAACCATTGAATTAACATACCGGGAATACCAATGCGGAAATCTTGCACTGCTGCATGGAAATTTCCGATGAATGCCCATTCAAAAGCAGTTCCTATAATCTGATAGGAGAGAACGACACCGAGAATAGCCCATAAAGAAACGGATTTCAGTGTTCGTGCAGCCAAGGCGGAAGTACCGGCAAGTAAAGCGGATTTTATCAATATAATGGGGAGTGCAGCTCCCGATGGCATTGCAAATAACAGGTGATTGATGACAGGAGAAAGAATTGCTGTCAGTAATCCCACACGAAAGCCATATTTATAAGCTGCGATCAACGTGAAAAAATAGATCGGCAATAAAGTAGGACCACCGTATGGTACAAGATGACAGATTTGTGGAAGTGCAATGTTGCCTGCCACAAATAGCAGGGCAAAGAGGTAAGTCCTTACATTGCTGTAATTCAGTGAATAGAGTTTAGCAGATGTTTCCATTTTCGTTGATAACTTTAAAGTTTAATAGAACGATAATATATAAAAAATTAGACTTCTTTCCGCAGAAAAGGTTTAATCCGGACAAAGAACTATTTGCTAAAGTAACTGTCTAAAATTAGTTAATAGAAAAAAGGAGACTTCGTTGCGTTTTGAATAACAACTTATAATACGAACTAATTTAAGCATTTACTTTATGATATTAAAAATGGGACAGAAAAGTTTCAAGCCTATTTGAAACACTTTGTTTCACTACGGGAAACTGTTTGTTTCACCGCTTGAAACCATTCGTTTCACACCGAGAAACAAACAGTTTCAAAGCTTGAAACATATTTTGAAACTATTTGGTTTGTACTTTTGCCTTATTCGGCGCCCATTCTTTCCCGGATCTTTCCCCATGCATGCGTATCAAACAGGCAACTTTGGCGCATAGTCCCACACATTTCTCTGAATCTGGACATAGGTATCGTATAACTCAACTTATCCGCTTCAAAGTACGGACGCACCGACGGATCGAAGAAACCAATAAATGTCCGCTTGCCTCCTTTGCGGTTTTCAAGAGTGGCTTGTGTCACTATGGAACTGCAACCGGAACCGAATAAGGAAACGACACCATCTTCGGCATTGTTATCATAGTAAGCCCATGTAGTCAGTCCGGAAAGCATATCAGGATTGGCGATAAACATGACGCCTTCCATTTGTTCCAGACTTGCCACTTTGTCTATACGGGCAAAATGAAGGTATTTCTTTTCTGTCCTCGGAACTCCGAGTTGCCGGATAAATTCAATGACCATTTCCGGAGTCTGTTTATATCGTTCTTTTAGTGAGACAAAAGTCGGTACGCGTTCAGGCATTTCTGTAAAACCTGTGTAGAATTTGCCGCCACCGCAACCGATATTTTCTGCATTCAAGCTGATAGTACCACCTTCTCTGACAGTCTTCATGCCTTTAAAGAAGCAACCGTTAATTTTCTCTGCTGTTCCTTCCAGTATATCTGAATACCAAAATACAAGAGGTAATTCGGCATTCTCTCCGAATGCCTCTTTGAAGTTCTGAATAAATGTTTGGATGTCCATAGCTTATCAATTTTAGTTATGTATGTAGGTCTTTGTACAAAGTTAAAATAAAAATAGACATTCATCCTCTTTTTAAACAATAATTACTTATATTTGTCCGGAACAGAATATAAAGAGAAGCGTTATGAAGTATTTACTAATATATATAGGGTTACTTTGTACATCCCTGCAATTGTGGGGGCAAGAAACGGTTGCTACAAGAATCGCTCCTCCGACGGGATATGTCAGGGAGGCTTGTTCCGATCATTCGTTTACAGGTTACTTACGTAATTTGCCTTTGATGCCGAAAGGTAGTAAAGTGATGCTTTATAATGGAAAAGAAAAATCGAATCAGTCTGCAGCTTACGCTGTAATCGATATGGAGATAGGTAACCGTGATTTGCAACAGTGTGCCGATGCGGTAATGCGTTTGCGGGCGGAATATCTGTGGAAACATAAACGATATGGAGAAATAAAATTCAACTTCACCAATGGTTTCCCTGCCGGGTACAAGAAATGGGCGGAAGGAAATCGGATAAAAGTCAGCGGCAATCAAGTGCAATGGTATGCTGCGGGCAAAGGAGTGGATTATTCCTATAAAACTTTCCGTAACTATCTCGATATGGTCTTTATGTATGCCGGAACGGCTTCTTTATCCCGCGAGCTTCAGACTGTGTCTTATACTTCCCTGCAACCCGGTGATGTGTTTATTAAAGGCGGCTCACCCGGACATGCGGTCATTGTTGTAGATGTTGCTGTTCATCCGACTACCAAAAAGAAAGTGTTCTTGTTGGCGCAGAGCTATATGCCTGCACAACAGATTCATATTCTTGTAAATCCTGTCAGTCGCAGCCTTTCCCCCTGGTATGAATTAGCGGAAACGGATGCGAGGAAACTATATACTCCGGAATGGATTTTTAGCCGGAAAGATTTAAAACGCTTTAAGGAGTAGAATCTTTTCGTTATCTTTGGCATTTAACAAACCGTTTTAATCATACAACAACGAAAAACAACCGATTATGAATCAAGATTTGTCAATGAATGCTAACCAGTTGGTAGCATTCCTTCAAAAGCCAACTTCAGAGTTTACCAAAGCCGACATTATCTCATTTATCCAGCAAAAAGATATCCGCATGGTTAATTTCATGTATCCGGCGGGAGACGGTCGTCTGAAAACCCTGAACTTTGTCATCAACAATCAAGCTTATCTGGAAGCTATTCTTACTTGTGGAGAACGGGTAGACGGTTCCAGTCTTTTTTCTTTCATAGAAGCGGGCAGTAGTGACCTTTATGTGATTCCCCGTTTCTGCACTGCATTCGTTGATCCGTTTGCCGAGATTCCGACGCTGTCCATGCTTTGCTCTTTCTTCAACAAAGACGGCGAACCCCTCGAAAGTGCACCAGAACACACCCTTTACAAAGCAAGCAAAACTTTTACAGAAGTTACCGGAATGGAATTTCAGGCAATGGGCGAATTGGAATATTATGTAATAGCCCCGGATACAGGTATGTTTCAGGCAACCGACCAACGTGGTTATCACGAATCGGGTCCATACGCTAAATTTAATGAGTTCCGTACTCAATGTATGTCTTATATCGCGCAAACAGGCGGGCAAATAAAGTATGGACACTCCGAAGTGGGTAATTTTACGCTGGATGGCTATATTTATGAGCAGAATGAGATTGAGTTCTTGCCGGTTCCTGTATCGCAGGCGGCAGATCAGTTGATGATTGCCAAATGGGTGATTCGTAATCTGGGATACAGATATGGATATAATGTGACCTTTGCTCCTAAAATAACAGCTGGTAAGGCAGGATCGGGCTTGCACGTACACATGCGTATCATGAAAGACGGAAAGAACCAAATGTTGAAAGACGGCGTCTTGTCGGAAACAGCGCGTAAAGCAATTGCCGGAATGATGGTGCTTGCTCCTTCAATCACTGCCTTTGGAAATACCAATCCTACTTCTTATTTCCGTCTTGTTCCTCATCAGGAGGCACCTACCAATGTTTGCTGGGGAGATCGTAACCGTTCCGTATTAGTACGTGTGCCATTGGGATGGGCTGCAAAAACAGATATGTGTACATTAGCTAATCCGTTGGAAGCCGAAAGCCATTTTGACACCAGCCAGAAGCAGACTGTAGAAATGCGTTCTCCGGATGGTTCGGCAGATTTGTATCAACTGTTGGCCGGTTTGGCTGTTGCCTGCCGTCATGGTTTTGAGATTGAAAATGCGCTGGATATCGCTGAAAAGACGTATGTGAATGTGAATATCCATCAGAAAGAGAATGAAGATAAACTGAACTCACTGGCACAACTGCCAGATAGCTGTGAGGCTTCTGCTGATTGCCTGCAGCAACAACGGGCAATCTTTGAACAATATAATGTCTTTAGTCCGGCAATGATTGATGGTATCATCCGCAGACTTCGCAGTTACGAAGATAAAACGTTGCGTGCGGATTTGGAAGGAAAGCCGATGGAGATGTTAGATCTCGTACATAAGTATTTCCATTGTGGATAATCTGCAAACGTAAATTGGTATATAATAAAGGTTATCTTCTGTTTCAAAGAAGGTAGCCTTTAATTTTCTGATGCAGAATTTAACTATAAGTATTTGTTTTTCAAAGAGCTTATAACAAAGAAACTATAGAAGGCTAATCAGATGATTGGTATGAAATAGCCCGATATAAAAGAATGCGAACGTTAAGTATTGGCCTATTTTCATAAAAAAGATGTTTTGAGAAAAGAAAAAGGAGGGAATATAGTGCAATATCTCCAAATAATGCTTTCCTTTGTACCAACAACAATAAAGAGGTTTATTACGATTTGATTTTTTTACGTGAATCTTCTCATTTATTTGAGCATATCCATCTCTAATTAAGATCTTCCTAAAACTTTCTTATTGAATTATTAATTTTTTATATTTGTATTTTATGAATTTGTACATTGGAAATCTTAGCTATAATGTTAAGGAATCGGATTTGAGAAATGTAATGGAAGAGTATGGAACAGTTGCTTCAGTAAAGTTAATCACAGATCGTGAAACTAGAAGATCAAAAGGTTTTGCGTTTATCGAAATGCCGGATGATGCAGAAGCTAACAACGCTATCAAACAATTGAACGGTGCAGAATATGTAGGTCGTTCAATGGTAGTGAAAGAAGCATTGCCAAAGAACTAATACTGAATAAATAGACAGTAATAGAGAAGGGCGCACTAGGAAACTAGCGCGCCCTTCTTCTGTTAATCCTCATTATTATCTTCTTCATCATCCACCATATTATTGAGTTCCAATTCCAGGTCTACCAGCTCTTGTTCCCATAATTTCAGGATATTCTTCGGTGTATCTTTTGCAGCTTTCTTTATTCTTTCTTGAGCAACAGATACTTCATGCTCTAATTGTCTACGTCTGCTCATATTTTTATTGTTTTGATTATGAAATGATAACAACTCGTGTGTGGAATAGTTCGACAGGCAAAATTAAAAAGTAGTGGGCTGAACTATTCGCAAATAAAGTATGTTTTGTAGTCTGAATCTTTTAAAACATACAATCATGCTCAATTTAATAGCCGTATTCTTAGTCTGTTCAGGTATCGGAATAGCAGTACATATTGCCATAGACCTGACACATCGTCCGCAATCAATGAAAATAATGAATGCAGTTTGGATATTATCTGCATTGTGGGGAAGTTATTTAGCTTTATGGGCGTATAATAAGTTCGGACGGAGCAGTCCGATGAAGATGGAGGATGACGGGATGAAAGGGATGGGCATGTCTGACATGAAAGATATGGATATGCCTGATATGAAGGGGATGGATATGTCAATGGGAGAGATGAGGCGTCCTTATTGGCAATCGGTAGCTTTGTCGGCTCTTCATTGTGGCGCAGGCTGCACATTGGCAGATATCATAGGAGAGTGGTTTACGAATTATGTTCCTGTAACTGTTGCAGGCAGTCAACTTGTAGGGAATTGGGTACTTGATTTTGTATTGGCTTTGATTATTGGCGTTTATTTTCAGTTTTATGCGATTCGGGAAATGGAAAAAATCTCTGTGGGGAACGCGCTGACTCGCGCTTTCAAAGCAGATTTCTTTTCTCTTTTATCCTGGCAGGTAGGAATGTACGGTTGGATGGCAATTGTTTATTTTGTGCTATTCATCAATGAGCCATTGCCCAAAGATACATGGATATTCTGGTTTATGATGCAGTTGGCTATGCTTTTCGGTTTCTTCTGCGCTTATCCGATGAATGCTCTTCTTATAAAATTAGGTATAAAGAAAGGTATGTAAAATAAATGCAGATTCACTTAAAGCGATAAGTATGAAATTACTTATTTTGAGTGAATCTGCATCTGTAATATTACTACTTCTGTTTTTTATTTCTCTTTTGGAGGTTACTTTTTCAATAGTTTGGGTATATCCGAAGGCTCTTGTGCCACTCGGATACCAGCTGCTTCCAAAGATTCAATTTTCTCTTTTGCCGAACCGGAACTTCCTGAAATAATAGCGCCTGCATGCCCCATTTGTTTTCCCGGAGGAGCTGATTGGCCGGCAATAAATGCAACCACAGGTTTAGTTACATTATTACGGATATATTCAGCCGCTTGTTCTTCCGCATTTCCTCCAATCTCTCCAATCAGGACGATTGCTTCTGTTTCCGGATCATTCTGAAACATTTCCAGCAGTTGGCGGAAGTGAAGCCCTACAACAGGATCGCCCCCGATGCCGATAGCGGTAGATTGTCCCATTCCATTAGCTGTTAAGTGATACACAATCTCGTAAGTAAGTGTTCCGCTACGGCTGATGACACCTACATTTCCTTCTAAAAAGACTTGTCCTGGTAAGATGCCAACCATGCTTTTTCCCGGAGAGATAAGTCCCGGACAGTTAGGCCCGATCAACATGGCACCTTTTTGTTCGGCAAACTGATGCGCCTTAATCACGTCCAGTGTGGGAATTCCTTCTGCAATGCAGACTATGATCCGGATGCCTGCGTCCGCTGCCTCCATGATAGCATCTGCCGCAAAACGTGCCGGAACGAAAATGATGGAGGTATTAGCTTTTGTCTGCTCGACAGCGTCATACATGGTGTTGAATACGGGGATTCCGTCCACATCTATTCCTCCTTTGCCCGGAGAAGTACCTCCGACCACTTTGGTTCCATATTCTTTCATCTTCTTGGCATGGAAAAGCCCGTCTCTGCCAGTGATTCCCTGCACAATCAAACGGGTGGATTTATCTATTAGTATGCTCATAATTGCTTTATTTTTTAGTGATTTGGTACGTATTATGCTTTCAGAGCCATAAGAGCAGCCTCTTTCATCGTTGTGGCTATTTGGAAACGGCTGTAATTCCGTAACAGTTCCCGTCCGATATGTTCATTGGTGCCTGTAAGCCGGACGATGACGGGGACATTGCTGTTTATCTGCTCGAATGCCTGAAGAAGTCCCATTGCTACATCATCGCAACGAGTGATCCCACCGAAAATATTAATCAGGACCACTTTTACTTTCTCATCCTGCAATAAGAGTTTCATAGCTTCAATAACCTTGACAGGATTGGAGCTGCCACCGATGTCGAGAAAATTAGCAGGCTGACCGCCGTAAAGTTTAATCATGTCCATAGTAGCCATGGCAAGTCCGGCGCCATTTACCATACAACCGATATTGCCGTCCATGTGAACATAACTGAATCCTTTATCTTTGGCATCTGCTTCCACTTTTTCTTTTTCCGTCGGATCAAACAAAGCATGAATCTCCGGATGCCGATAGAGCGCATTGTCATCAAAAACGATCTTTGCGTCAATGGCCATTAACGTACCTTTCTTTGTAAGTGCCAGCGGATTTACTTCCACTAACGACGCGTCATTCTCCACAAAGATTTTATAAAGTTCCTGAAGGATGGCAGCCATTTTACCTGCCTGTTCCATTTGTGGGAAGAGAGCGAAAGCGAAACGCCTTGCCAGATAGTCGGGAAGGCCAATGAATGGATTGATTGAATATCGGATGATTTTCTCCGGTGTCTGACGGGCTACCTCTTCAATATCCATACCACCGGATGCACTCATCATCAGAACGACAGAACGTGTATTCCGGTCGATGGTATAACTGACGTAATATTCTGCAGCAATATCAACCGCTTCGCTGACCAGAACTTGATTGACAGGAAGACCTTTAATGCTCATTCCGAGAATGTTCTTGGCTTCCTGATAAGCATCTTCCGTATTGTTTACCAGTTTCACTCCTCCGGCTTTTCCCCGGCCTCCGGTTAATACTTGTGCTTTTATAACCACTCTGTCTGTTCCCATCCTCCGGTATGCAGCCAGGACGCCTGCGGCAGTACGGCATAAAGTGTGCCTCTCAACAGGTATTCCGTACTTGGAGAAAATCTCTTTCGCTTGATATTCATGTATTTTCATGGCTCATAAATTTGAGTAAATGATTCCTATAATAAAAACAAAAGAAAGATTCGGAAAGTTTGCCGGAAAAGAAAAGTATCAGGGTGTTTTACAACATGTTCGTTTGTATTCCATTTATGGTTTTCATATAAAAAAAAGCTCTAAGTTTGCAGTCGCAAGATAAGAGAGTGGAAAATTTATCTTAATAATACCAAGCGTGGCAGATAAATTTGT
>NZ_JADPLO010000088.1:0-20017 GCF_015667765.1 Bacteroides sp. 1001302B_160321_D4
ATCCGAAGTTAATAGCGTCACTATCCTGAAGTTTGTCATTCTATTCATAGAAAATAACTCCCGATATCTTTCTATCTGTAAGAAATCACCGTTTTTATATCAACTTTATGCTTGAATAATTCGTAATTTTGCAATAAATCGTTATTTTTGCGGACTAAAATAAGAAAGGTGGAAAATTATCCGCCTAGAATCGTTAATTAGTAAAAAGAATGATGACAACAGCCAAACTGTTATTGCACTGTCCCGACAAACCGGGAATCCTTGCGGAAGTGACAGACTTTATTACGGTAAACAAAGGAAATATTATCTATCTGGATCAATATGTAGATCATGTAGAGAACATATTCTTTATGCGTATTGAATGGGAACTGAAAGACTTTCTGGTTCCGCAGGAGAAAATTGAAGATTATTTCAGAACTCTCTACGGGCAAAAATATGAAATGGATTTTCGCCTTTATTTCTCTGATGTAAAACCACGTATGGCTATTTTCGTTTCCAAGCTGTCACATTGTCTTTTCGATATATTGGCACGATATACAGCCGGAGAATGGAATGTAGAAATACCTCTTATTATAAGTAACCATCCGGATTTGCAGCATGTAGCAGAGCGGTTCGGAATTCCTTTCTATCTGTTTCCTATCACAAAGGAGACGAAAGAAGAACAGGAGCGTAAGGAGATGGAACTGCTTGCCAAGCATAATATTACATTTATTGTATTGGCGCGCTATATGCAGGTAATTTCCGAGCAGATGATTAATGCTTATCCGAATAAGATTATTAATATACATCACTCTTTCCTTCCTGCGTTTGTAGGAGCGAAGCCTTATCATGCGGCATTCCAGAGAGGTGTGAAGATTATCGGTGCAACCAGTCACTATGTAACGACTGAATTGGATGCCGGACCGATTATTGAACAGGACGTGGTGCGTATTACTCATAAGGACGCTATTGAAGATCTTGTAAATAAAGGAAAGGATTTGGAAAAAATCGTTCTTTCACGTGCAGTACAGAAGCACATCGAACGTAAAGTTTTGGCTTATAAAAATAAAACAGTAATATTTAGCTGATGAAAGTAGCAGTTGTAAAATACAATGCCGGCAATATTCGTTCTGTGGATTATGCTTTGAAGCGGTTGGGTGTGGAAGCGGTGATTACTGCTGATAAAGAAGAACTCCAATCGGCAGATAAAGTTATTTTCCCCGGAGTGGGAGAGGCGGAAACTACCATGAACCACTTGAAAGCAACGGGACTGGACGAACTGATAAAAAATCTCCGTCAGCCTGTATTTGGAATTTGTCTCGGTATGCAGTTGATGTGCCGGCATTCTGAAGAAGGGGAGGTCGATTGTTTGAATATCTTTGATGTGGATGTGAAGCGTTTTGTTCCGCAGAAACATGAGGATAAAGTGCCGCACATGGGATGGAATACCATTGGAAAAACGAATAGCAAATTGTTTGAAGGATTCACTGAAGAAGAGTTTGTCTATTTTGTACATAGCTTTTATGTGCCTACCTGTGACTTTACTGCTGCTACAACAGATTATATTCACCCGTTTAGTGCTGCATTGCATAAAGATAACTTTTATGCTACCCAGTTCCATCCGGAGAAAAGCGGCAAGACGGGAGAGAAGATTCTGACGAACTTTTTGAATCTATAATAAACTATGTTGCCGTTTATAATAAACTCCATCATAATTTATAATAAACTCGTTCATCGTTTATAATAAACTTTTAGCAAATAAATAATAGATGATAGAAATTATTCCAGCCATTGATATTATTGACGGAAAGTGCGTACGTCTTTCCCAGGGAGATTACGACAGTAAGAAAGTATATAACGAAAATCCGGTGGAAGTTGCCAAGGAGTTTGAAGCGAACGGTGTTCGCAGGCTTCATGTGGTAGACTTGGACGGTGCTGCTTCTCATCATGTAGTCAATTATCGGGTGTTGGAACGGATTGCTGCGCACACTTCTCTCGTTATCGATTTTGGTGGTGGAGTAAAGAGTGATGAAGATTTGAAAATTGCTTTTGAGAGTGGAGCACAGATGATTACAGGCGGAAGTATTGCGGTGAAAGACCCGGAATTGTTCTGTCATTGGCTGGAAGTATATGGCAGTGAGAAAATCATTTTGGGGGCAGATGTGAAAGATCATAAGATAGCCGTCAATGGTTGGAAAGACGAAAGTGCCTGTGAGCTTTTTCCATTTCTTGAAAAGTATATAGATAAAGGTATACGCAAGGTAATCTGTACGGATATTAGCTGTGACGGAATGTTGAGTGGGCCTTCTATTGATTTGTATAAGGAGATGCTGGCAAAATTCCCTGACCTCTATCTGATGGCTAGTGGCGGGGTGAGTAAGGTGGATGATATTGTTGCTT
Organism: Bacteroides sp. 1001302B_160321_D4; assembly: GCF_015667765.1. Classification (NCBI taxonomy): domain Bacteria; kingdom Pseudomonadati; phylum Bacteroidota; class Bacteroidia; order Bacteroidales; family Bacteroidaceae; genus Bacteroides; species Bacteroides sp. 1001302B_160321_D4. The sequence goes on from NZ_JADPLO010000088.1 coordinate 2,380, forward strand.
TGGATGAAGCTGGTGTTCCCGGAGTTATTTTCGGTAAGGCACTATACGAAGGACATATCACCTTAAAAGATTTGAGAATCTTTTTATAATTAGCGTACCAGAATGAAATGGGTGTTTATATTATAAATAGCTACCTTATTATAAGAGGAAATAAAGAATCAAACTTCAGGGATATAGATTATAAATTGTTGAACAATAAATAAAAGTAGGATTGTGTTAGCAAAAAGAATAGTACCTTGTCTGGATATAAAAGACGGACAAACCGTGAAAGGAACGAATTTTGTCAATTTGCGCCAAGCCGGTGATCCGGTAGAGTTAGGCCGTGCTTACAGTGAACAAGGAGCAGATGAACTTGTTTTCCTGGATATTACTGCAAGTCATGAAGGACGTAAGACTTTTACGGAATTGGTAAAACGGATTGCTGCTAATATCAATATCCCATTTACGGTAGGTGGCGGCATCAACGAATTAAGTGATGTAGACCGCCTGTTGAATGCAGGGGCGGATAAGATCTCTATCAATTCTTCCGCTATCCGTAATCCTCAATTGATTGACGAGATTGCAAAGAATTTTGGTTCGCAAGTTTGTGTGTTGGCAGTAGATGCCAAACAAACCGAAAATGGTTGGAAATGTTACTTGAATGGAGGACGTATCGAAACAGATAAAGACCTGTTCGAATGGACAAAAGAGGCCCAGGAACGCGGAGCAGGAGAGATTCTTTTCACAAGCATGAATCACGATGGTGTAAAGGCCGGTTATGCAAATGATGCACTTGCCGCTTTGGCGGATCAGCTTTCCATTCCTATCATTGCTTCGGGAGGTGCGGGCTGTAAAGAGCACTTCCGCGATGTCTTTTTACAAGGAAAGGCAGATGCTGCATTGGCTGCCAGCGTTTTTCACTTCGGAGAAATTAAAATTCCCGAATTAAAATCGTATCTTTGCGGCGAAGGAATTACCACTAGGTAATTGCTGCGTAGCAAAAATTAGCCTTTAGGCTGCGGCGAAGGAATTACCATCAGGGGGTGAGGCACCCCGGCCGGGTTTCCATGCGGATGAATAATCTATTTAGATAAATAGAATAAGATATTTGCAAAAAAACTCCATAGGCGAATAGATCATAATTGTAATTTGGAATAGTAATTAGAACTTATATAAAAATGGAATTGGATTTCGATAAAATGAACGGACTCGTTCCGGCTATCATACAGGACAACGAGACACGTAAAGTCTTGATGCTGGGCTTCATGAATAAAGAAGCTTATGATAAAACGGTAGAAACCGGAAAAGTTACATTTTTTAGCCGTACTAAGAATCGTTTGTGGACAAAAGGCGAAGAAAGCGGTAACTTCCTTCATGTGGTATCTATAAAGGCCGATTGCGATAATGATACACTACTGATTCAGGTAAACCCGGTAGGTCCCGTGTGTCATACTGGTACAGATACTTGTTGGGGTGAGAAAAACGAAGAACCGGTTATGTTCCTGAAAGCATTGCAAGATTTCATTGACAAGCGTCATGAAGAAATGCCCGAAGGCTCTTATACTACCAGTCTGTTTGAGTCGGGAATCAATAAAATAGCTCAAAAAGTAGGTGAAGAAGCTGTAGAAACAGTAATCGAAGCAACAAACGGTACTGACGAACGTTTGATCTACGAAGGAGCCGATCTTATTTATCACATGATTGTATTGCTTACTTCAAAAGGCTATCGTCTCGAAGACCTTGCACGTGAATTGCAAGAAAGACACAGCAGTACATGGAAGAAGCATTAAACAATTAAAATTTAATAATTAAAAATTAAAACGGGAGTCAGTATGGATGACGAGGCGTTGATTCAATATAAGAACGTAGAAATCCATCAACAGGAACTTTGTGTATTAAGCGATGTAAATCTGGAACTGCACAAAGGAGAGTTCGTCTATTTGATCGGAAAAGTAGGCTCGGGAAAAACGAGTTTGCTCAAGACTCTGTATGGCGAACTGGACGTAATTGACGGTGAAGCGGAAGTGTTGGGTTATAACATGCGTTCTATCAAACGTAAGCATATCCCGCAACTGCGTCGGAAATTAGGCATTGTCTTTCAGGATTTTCAGTTGCTCACAGACCGTACTGTATACAATAATCTGGAATTTGTACTTCGTGCCACAGGCTGGAAAAACAAACAGGAAATCCAAGATCGTATTGAAGAAGTGCTCCAATTGGTGGGAATGTCCAACAAAGGTTATAAGCTCCCGAACGAGCTTTCCGGTGGCGAGCAACAGCGTATTGTGATTGCACGTGCCGTACTCAATTCTCCGGCTATTATTCTGGCGGATGAACCGACCGGAAATCTGGACGTAGAGACCGGTAAGGCTATTGTAGAATTGTTGCACAATATCTGTGAATCCGGTTCATCCGTAGTGATGACAACGCACAATTTGCAATTGCTGAAAGAGTATCCGGGCAGGGTATATCGTTGCGCCGACCATCAGATTGTAGATGTGACAGCCGAATACATGCCCAGACAGAGAACAATAGAAATAGATTTAAATATAGATAACTAAAACAGTAACGAAAATGAAAGTTTTAAAGTTTGGAGGAACTTCCGTAGGTTCTGCTCAGCGCATGAAGGAAGTAGCCAAATTGATTACCGATGGTGAACAAAAGATTGTTGTTCTCTCTGCTATGTCAGGAACAACAAACACATTGGTGGAAATTTCGGACTATCTGTATAAGAAGAATCCGGAGGGTGCCAACGAGATTATCAATAAGCTGGAAGTGAAATATAAACAGCACATTGATGAGCTTTTTGCAACCCAGGAATATAAACAGAAAGGTCTTGAAGTTGTCAAATCCCACTTCGACTACATCCGCTCCTATACTAAAGACCTTTTCACTTTGTTCGAAGAGAAAGTGGTTTTGGCACAGGGAGAGCTTATTTCTACGGCGATGGTAAACTTCTACCTGCAGGAATGTGGCGTGAAGTCCGTGTTGCTTCCAGCTTTGGAATTTATGCGTACTGACAAGAACGCAGAGCCGGATCCTGTATATATTAAGGATAAATTGCGCGCACAGCTCGATCTCTATCCGGATACAGAAATCTACATTACACAAGGTTTCATCTGCCGCAATGCTTACGGTGAGATAGACAATCTGCAACGTGGTGGTAGTGACTACACTGCTTCTCTGATCGGAGCCGCAGTAAACGCTTCCGAAATCCAGATTTGGACAGATATCGACGGTATGCATAATAACGACCCGCGTATTGTTGACAAGACCGCTCCGGTGCGTCAACTTCACTTCGAAGAAGCAGCCGAGTTGGCTTACTTCGGTGCAAAAATCCTACACCCTACCTGTATCCAGCCTGCTAAATATGCCAATATCCCTGTTCGTCTGTTGAACACAATGGATCCGGAAGCTCCTGGCACACTGATTTCCAACGACACGGAAAAAGGTAAAATCAAGGCAGTAGCCGCAAAAGAAAACATTACTGCGATCAAGATCAAATCCAGCCGTATGTTATTGGCTCACGGTTTCCTGCGTAAGGTATTCGAAATCTTCGAAAGCTATCAGACGTCTATCGACATGATCTGTACTTCAGAGGTAGGTGTATCTGTAACAATCGATAACACGAAGCATCTTAACGAGATTCTGGATGACTTGAAGAAATACGGAACTGTAACCGTTGATAAAGAGATGTGTATCATCTGCGTTGTAGGTGACCTTGAATGGGAAAATGTCGGTTTTGAAGCGAAAGCTCTTGATGCGATGCGGAATATACCGGTGCGAATGATCTCGTTCGGAGGAAGTAACTACAATATTTCCTTCCTCATTCGGGAGTGCGATAAGAAAGTAGCTTTACAGTCGTTGAGTGATATGCTTTTCAACGACAAATAAATCCACAAATAACACGAGCGCTTTTACCGAACTGATAAAAGCGCTCTTTTTTAACCAACTAAACAAGTTTTTCGAATTATGAAGGGAATATTTCCAATCGATAAATTCCGCACTTTGCAGACACCTTTCTATTATTACGATACCAAAGTGCTGCGTGATACATTGTCGGCTATTAACCAGGAGGTTGCCAAATATCCTAATTATTCAGTGCATTACGCTGTTAAAGCCAATGCCAACCCGAAAGTACTTACCATTATCCGTGAGAGCGGAATGGGAGCCGATTGTGTGAGCGGCGGAGAAATCCGTGCCGCTATCCGTGCCGGATTCCCTGCCAATAAAGTTGTTTTCGCAGGAGTCGGCAAAGCAGATTGGGAAATCAATCTCGGACTGGAGTATGGTATCTTCTGTTTCAATGTCGAGTCTATTCCCGAATTGGAAGTAATCAATGAATTGGCTGCTGCTCAAAATAAGATTGCTAATGTTGCTTTTCGTATCAATCCTGATGTCGGCGCACATACACATGCCAATATAACTACCGGTTTGGCAGAAAACAAATTCGGTATCAGTATGCAGGACATGGACAAGGTGATAGACGTAGCACAAGAGATGAAAAACGTAAAGTTTATCGGTCTTCACTTTCACATTGGCTCGCAGATTCTGGATATGGGTGATTTCGTAGCCCTCTGCAATCGTGTCAATGAGTTGCAGGACAAACTGGAAGCACGAAGAATTTTGGTAGAACATATCAATGTAGGTGGTGGTTTGGGTATTGATTACGGACACCCCAACCGTCAGGCTGTCCCGAATTTCAAGGATTACTTTGCTACCTATGCCGGACAATTGAAATTGCGTCCTTATCAGACATTGCATTTTGAACTGGGACGTGCAGTGGTAGGTCAGTGTGGTTCTTTGATATCCAAAGTCCTCTATGTAAAACAAGGAACACGGAAGAAATTTGCCATCCTTGATGCAGGTATGACCGACCTGATCCGTCCGGCTTTGTATCAGGCATTCCATAAAATGGAAAATATAACTTCCGAAGAACCGTTGGAAGCCTACGATGTAGTAGGACCGATCTGTGAATCGTCAGACGTTTTCGGAAAAGCGATTGACTTGAACAAAGTGAAGCGTGGTGACTTGATCGCCCTTCGTTCTGCCGGTGCGTACGGTGAAATAATGGCTTCCGGATATAACTGTCGTGAACTGCCGAAAGGATATACTTCCGACGAATTGGTGTAAGTAAAAAATGAACTGCTATAATCAAAATGTGAATGTAGTTTAAAAATATAGGGTGCATGGAACAATTTTAACTGAAAGCGTGTTATTTTTGTAATGAGTTCAAAAAGAAACTACATTAACAACTTAATAAAAAAATACGATTATGATTTCAGAAAAATTACAGAATGCAATTAACGAACAGATTACTGCTGAAATGTGGTCTGCTAACCTGTATTTAGCAATGTCTTTCTATTTTGAGAAAGAAGGTTTCAGTGGTTTTGCTCATTGGATGAAAAAACAATCCCAGGAAGAAATGGGACATGCTTATGCAATGGCAGATTATATCATCAAACGTGGAGGAACTGCTAAAGTGGATAAAATAGATGTTGTTCCTAACGGATGGGGTACACCTCTCGAAGTATTCGAACACGTTTACAAACATGAATGTCATGTTTCTCAATTGGTAGACAAGCTGGTAGACGTAGCAGCTGCTGAAAAGGATAAAGCAACACAGGATTTCTTGTGGGGATTTGTTCGTGAACAGGTAGAAGAAGAAGCTACAGCGCAAGGCATTGTTGATAAAATCAAGAAAGCTGGTGATACTGGAATTTTCTTTGTAGATTCACAATTGGGACAGCGTTAATGATGCTACTCTGAAAAAATAGTTCTTTATATAGAAAGAAGCTACTCGAAATTTCTTCAAGTAGCTTCTTTTTTTTCACTTATTTGGCTCGTATCTGGAAATAAACTACCTTTGTATTAAGAGTCAGAGAGAAATTAATCCCGATTATTATAAATGAATGGTGTGAACAGAGGAATTTTTAGATTGCTCCCTATATTTTTATTGCTCTTTTTGGGGGTGAGCAGTTGTTCTCAAAAAGAGGAACGGCGTATTTTAGTTATCCACTCTTATGAGGAGACTTACGCGGCTTATCCGGAATTTAACCGGATGATAGCGGAGCAATTTGAGAAAGAGAAAATAGATGCTGATATCCGTACCGTTTATTTAGATTGCGAGTCCTACTGGGAAGAACCGGAGTTGGAACGAATGCGTTTTCTGGTTGATTCCGTTTCGAAAGACTGGCGGCCGGAAGTGATTCTGGTGAATGAAGATCAGGCTACCTATTCATTGATGAAATGTGGGGTTCAGTTGGGCAAAGAAGTACCTGTGGTTTTTGGTGGTGTCAATTACCCGAATTGGGGCTTGCTGAAACGCCATCCTAATGTGACGGGTTTCCATGATAAGATCGCCTTTAATGAAAATGTCAGTGTGGCAAAAGAACTTTTCGGTGAACACGTCCGGTTGTTTACCATGCTCGATACCACTTATATCGATAAACAAATCAGAAGAGATGCAAAGGAACAGTTTAAAGGTCATAAAGTGACCGGATTCATCGATAACCCCGAACTGTCTCCTGAAGAACAGATACGTTTGACGCAGGAGGAAGGTTATACTCGTTTCATGGCTATTCCTTTACGTAATGCCAGAAATCATTCGGACGCCACCTTTATGTGGGTGTTGAACAGAAGCTATCGCGATCAATGTTATATTCAGCTGAAACGGGATTATACTACCATTAATATTGGAAGCATCTGTGGCAGTCCCAGCCTGACTGCCATCAATGAAGCCTTCGGGTTTGGTGAAAAGTTGCTGGGTGGATACATCACTTCGTTGCCTATTCAGGTGGAAGAAGAGGTGAAAGCAGCCGTTCGTATATTACACGGTGCGAGTCCGGCGGACATGCCTATTGTTGAAAGCCGGAAAGAGTATGTTGTTGATTGGAATACAATGACGCAAATAGGTTTGAGTAAGGAAAGTATTCCTGCTAAATATCGTATTATCAATATTCCGTTTAGTGATAAATACCCTTTGTTGTGGGGAATTTCAGTCGCATCGTTCATTCTTATACTAATTATTCTTTTCGCTTCTCTTTGGTGGCTATACCTTCGGGAACAGATGAGGAAAAAGCAGGCTCTTATAGCATTGGCTGATGAAAAAGAAACATTGTCATTAGCCATTGAGGGTGGAATGACGTATGCCTGGAGATTGGATAACGGTTGTTTTGTTTTTGAAGATGCATTCTGGGCGTCGCAAGGGTTAAATCCCAGACAACTTTCGTTTAAGGAATTCATGAGCTTTATCCATCCCGACCATTGGGAAGGAGTGAAGTTCAACTGGCGAAATCTGAAAAGTGCTCATAAAAAGATTGTGCAGGAGCTTTGTAACTTCGACGGCAAAGGCTATCAGTGGTGGGAGTTCCGTTATACCACCAAACAGCTACCTGGAGGCGAATATAAAACTGCAGGTTTGTTGCTTAATATACAGGATATAAAAGATCGTGAAGAAGAATTGGAAGCAGCACGCTTATTGGCTGAAAAGGCGGAATTGAAACAATCATTCCTCGCAAATATGAGCCATGAGATACGTACTCCGCTTAATTCAATCGTTGGCTTTGCCAATATACTGGCATTGGAAGATGGATTGAGTTCCGTAGAACGCGAAGAGTATATCAGTACTATTAACAAGAACAGCGAGTTATTACTCAAACTGATTAATGATATCTTGGAACTTTCCCGTATCGAATCAGGATATATGTCTTTCTCATTCAAGAGATGCAAGGTGAGAGAGTTGATTGACGATATCTATATGACACATCAGGTTCTGATTGCTCCACATTTGGAATTCCTGAAAGAAGTGGATAATACACCTTTGGAAATCAATGTGGACAGAGAGCGCTTGATACAAGTCCTGACAAACTTTCTGAATAATGCCGGTAAGTTTACGGAAACCGGATATATCAAATTAGGATATAGTTATCTGCCGGATGAAGGCAAAGTACAGATTTATGTAGAAGATACCGGAAGAGGGATTCCACGAGAAGAACAACGGATGATTTTCAGCCGTTTCTACAAACAAAACGAATTTTCGCAGGGAGCAGGATTGGGACTTTCTATTTGTCAGGTGATTATAGAGAAGCTGGGTGGAAAGATCGAACTCAAGTCCGAGGTAGGCAAGGGAAGCCGCTTTACGGTTATTCTTCCTTGCCGGGTGGTATCTTGATAATGATAGACTTTAACGGGAATACGAACAATCTTATTTCTTGTGTTTTCCTTTCTCCATCGTTCCCAGGTAAATCTCCAGTGAACGGGTGGAAATCTGTATTTCGCGGAAAGATACGCCTAAAGAAGCTATCAGCAGAATCAATGCCAATCCGAATACATAAGCAGAGAATAATTGAAGCCCGATATAAATAAGGAACATGCTGACTACACAGAAAAAAAGGCTTGCAATACCTAGTCCTTGCATCCTACGGGTCAGGTTCAATCGTTTCCGTAGATTCTCGATTTGTGCTTCGGTGATATCCGAAGGGTTTTCCATGTAGCGGTCACGCAGTTGGCGCACAAGTTGGGCATACGATAAGAAACGGTTGGTATAAGCCAGCAATATCAATGAAACTGCCGAGAAAAGTAGGGCAGGAGTAGTGAGAGTCAATTCTTCCATAATCTATTTTTTATAGTCAAGTAGCGGTTCAAAATTCATTTTATAAAAGAGAATTTTTAGGCACGGGATACATGGATTTCACGGTTTTAGAAATATGCTTGTATAAAGCAACAGCGTAATCTGTGTAATCCGTGCCTAAAAATGGATGCTGCAAGTAAACCCTGCTCCGGAGTTATTCCGCTTTCAGCACATTAAGCTCTTTGCCTACCTTGATAAAGGCAGCGATGCACTTGTCAAGATGTGCTTTCTCGTGTCCTGCAGAGATTTGCACACGGATGCGTGCCTGATCTTTCGGCACTACCGGATAATAGAAACCTGTCACATAGATGCCTTCCTCCTGCATACGTGCAGCGTAAATTTGGGACAACTTCGCGTCATACAACATAACGGCACAGATAGCGCTTTGTGTCGGTTTGATATCAAATCCGGCAGCCGTCATCTTATCGCGGAAGTAGTTTACATTCTCAACAAGTTTATCATGTAATGCATTGCTCTCTTTCAGCATCTTGAAAACTTCAAGGCTGGCACCAATGATGCCCGGAGCCAAAGAATTCGAGAACAGATACGGGCGGCTGCGTTGACGAAGCAAATCGATAATCTCTTTACGACCGGTGGTGAAACCTCCCAGTGCACCGCCAAAAGCCTTACCTAATGTTCCGGTATAAATATCTACCCGTCCATGAGTCTTATACAACTCGCTTACTCCATGCCCTGTGGCACCTACCACACCGGCAGAGTGTGACTCGTCCACCATTACCAGTGCATCGTATTTCTCGGCAAGATCGCAAATCTGATCCATTGGAGCTACATTGCCGTCCATAGAGAACACACCGTCCGTCACAACAATACGGAAACGTTGTGCCTGCGCTTCTTGCAGACATCTTTCCAAGTCCTTCATGTCAGCGTTGGCATAACGGTAGCGCTTTGCCTTGCAAAGACGTACTCCGTCAATGATAGAAGCATGGTTCAGAGAATCCGAGATGATGGCATCCTCTTCAGAGAAAAGCGGTTCGAATACGCCGCCGTTGGCGTCGAAACAAGCAGCATACAAGATCGTGTCTTCCGTCTGGAAATACTCCGAGATGGCAGCTTCCAGTTCTTTGTGTATATCTTGCGTTCCACAAATGAAGCGGACGGACGACATTCCGTAGCCACGGTTATTCATCATTTCCTGCGAAGCCTTAATCAATCGGGGATGATTGGATAATCCTAAGTAATTATTTGCACAGAAGTTCAGCACTTCCTTACCTTTTACAGTGATGGCAGCTTGCTGCGCACTTTCAATCAGTCGTTCTTCTTTATAAAGTCCGGCTTCCTTGATTTCAGCCAATGTTTGGCAGAGATATTCTTGCATTTTACCGTACATAGTGTTTGGGTGATTAAGTTATATTGCAAAGGACACAATTTTTCTTGGAATAACAATGTCTTTTTGATTAAAATCTGAAAAAAAAGTGCTTACTTTGCGCACTATTTAAGCTTGATATTCTAAGTCAGAAGAAAAAATGGAACACATTTTGATTATTGGAGCTACCGGACAGATAGGGTCGGAGCTAACGATGGAGCTACGTAAACGTTACGGAAATGCAAATGTAGTAGCAGGTTATATTCCGGGTGCAGAACCTAAAGGGGAATTAAAGGAGTCCGGACCGTCAGCAATTGCTGATGTAACGGATGGAGAGGCGATCGCATCTGTGGTAAAAGAGTATCACATCGATACAATTTATAATTTGGCTGCTCTGCTGTCCGTAGTTGCCGAGTCGAAACCCAAGCTGGCCTGGAAAATAGGTATCGATGGATTATGGAATGTATTGGAAGTGGCACGCGAACAAGGATGTGCAGTGTTTACTCCGAGTTCTATCGGTTCGTTTGGCGCTAGTACGCCTCATACGAAAACACCGCAGGATACAATTCAGCGTCCGCGCACCATGTATGGAGTCACCAAGGTAACGACCGAGTTGCTAAGTGACTACTATTTTAATAAATATGGTGTTGATACCCGTGCTGTCCGTTTTCCGGGCATTATTTCGAATGTGACCCCTCCGGGAGGAGGTACGACCGATTATGCTGTCGATATTTATTACTCGGCGGTGAAAGGAGAAAAATTTGTGTGCCCCATTAAGCAAGGCACTTTGATGGATATGATGTACATGCCGGATGCGCTGAACGCAGCAATTACGCTGATGGAAGCTGATCCGACAAAATTGATACACCGAAATGCTTTCAATATCGCCTCGATGAGTTTCGACCCGGAGACGATTTATCAGGCTATCAGGAAGCATGTGCCGCAGTTTGAGATGATCTATGATATAGATCCTTTGAAACAGCGCATTGCCGATAGCTGGCCCGATAGTCTGGATGACACCTGCGCTCGTGAAGAGTGGGGCTGGAAGCCGGCCTACGATTTGGAAAGCATGACGGTAGATATGCTTGAAAAGTTAAGAGAGAAACTAAAATAATGAAAAAACTAATTGTAGGGGTCATGTTGCTCGGTATACTGGGTGCTTGTGGAAACAAGAAAACAAACATTGACCCCTTCGCATCTATCACAAAAGAAGTGGATTCTATCCGGCGGGTAGCCGATTCTATTCACTGTGATGAATCGCCGGAAGATCCGCAACCTATACAGGCAGATGAATCTTTCGATGATTTTATCTACAATTTTGCTTCCGATGACGTGTTGCAGCGTCAGCGTGTGAAATTTCCGTTGCCTTACTACAATGGAGATAAAAAAACGAATATCGAGGAGCATAACTGGAAGCATGATGACTTGTTTACCAAACAGCATTATTATACGCTTCTGTTTGATAGAGAAGAAGATATGGATTTAGTAGGAGATACCTCCCTCACTTCCGTACAGGTAGAATGGGTGTTTGTGAAAACACGAATGGTAAAGAAATACTATTTTGAGCGTATCAAAGGTGCATGGATGCTAGAGGCAATTAATCTGCGTCCCATTAAGCAAAATGATAATGAAAATTTCGTGGAGTTTTTCGGACACTTTGCCGCAGATAGTCTTTTTCAGAGTAAGCGTGTGTGTGAGCCTCTGGCTTTTGTAACCACCGATCCGGACGATGATTTCTCTATTCTGGAGACCACCCTCGATCTTAATCAGTGGTTCGCTTTTAAACCGGGACTTCCTACCGATCGTCTTTCTAATATCAATTACGGGCAGCGGAATGACGATGATTCGCCAACGAAAATTCTGGCGTTGAAAGGTATCGGTAATGGTTTTTCCAATATCCTCTATTTCCGTCGCAAAGCCGGGGAATGGGAATTGTATAAGTTTGAAGATACAAGCATTTGATGCAGGTAGTAATACGCTACAAGAAATAGCCTTGCTGTTAATGATATAACAGTATTTGCCGGCTTATAACGAATAATGATATAACTTATAATTAAAAATATATGTATTCTCTTTTACCCTACAATACATTCGGTATTGATGTCAGTGCCGCTCGTTTTTTAGAGTACACTTCGGTTGAAGAACTGAAGAAGCTGATTGTGCAAGGTGCCGTTACGACACCTTTTTTGCATATTGGTGGTGGCAGTAACCTGTTGTTTACCAAAGATTACGACGGGTTGATATTGCATTCCCGCATTGAAGGAATCGAAGTGACGGAAGAAGATGCTCACTCTGTATCAGTGCGAGTGGGAGCAGGGGTGGTATGGGATGACTTTGTAGCTTATTGTGTAGAGCATGGATGGTATGGAGCGGAGAACCTGTCGCTGATTCCCGGTGAGGTGGGGGCAAGTGCAGTACAGAATATCGGAGCCTATGGCGTTGAGGTAAAAGATCTGATAACGGCTGTGGAAACAGTGAACATTCAAGCTGAAGAACGCGTTTATTCAGTTGGTGAATGTGGATATACCTATCGCAACAGTATTTTTAAGCGTTCGGAAAACAAATCGGCTTTTGTTACTTATGTTCATTTCCGGCTAAGTAAAGAAGAACATTATACATTAGACTATGGCACCATTCGTCAGGAGCTTGAAAAGTATCCGTCGTTGACACTTTCTGTTGTCCGGAAAGTGATTATTGCTATTCGCGAGAGCAAGCTGCCCGATCCGGAAGTGATGGGTAATGCCGGCAGTTTCTTTATGAACCCCATTGTGCCGAAAGAAAAACTGGAAGCTTTGCAACAGGAATATCCCCGCATACCCTACTATGAGCTGGCCGACGGCCGCGTAAAAATTCCGGCAGGGTGGATGATTGACCAATGTGGTTGGAAAGGAAAAGCCTTGGGACCGGCTGCTGTGCATGATAAACAAGCACTGGTGCTGGTGAACCGTGGTGGAGCAAAAGGTAGTGATATTATTGCACTTTCAGATGCGGTTCGAGCCTCTGTCCGTGAGAAGTTCGGTATTGATATTCATCCGGAAGTCAACTTTATAAATTGAGAATAAACAAGTGAAAGTAAGAATTATAGGAAGTGGAACATCGACGGGAGTACCTCAAATCGGCTGTACATGTCCGGTTTGTACTTCTTCCGATCCGAAAGATAATCGATTGCGTGCCTCTGCTATTGTGGAGACAGATGACGCGCGGATTCTGATAGATTGTGGTCCCGATTTCCGGACACAGGTATTACATCTCCCTTTTGAGAGGATAGATGGTGTGCTCATTACGCACGAACATTATGACCATGTAGGCGGACTGGACGATTTACGTCCGTTTTGCCGGTTCGGCTCCGTACCTATTTATGCAGAAGATTATGTAGCGCAGGGATTGCGTTTGCGTATGCCCTATTGCTTTGTCGACCATCGTTATCCGGGTGTTCCCGATATTCCTTTACAAGAAATTTCGGTGGGGCAATCCTTTTCTATAAATCATACGGAAGTGCTTCCTCTGCGTGTGATGCATGGCCGACTGCCGATTCTGGGGTATCGTATCGGGCAGTTGGGGTATATCACTGATATGTTGACCATGCCCGAAGAATCCTATGAACAATTGGCAGGGATAGATGTTTTGGTAATGAATGCGCTTCGGATCGCCTCGCATCCTACTCACCAAAATTTGGAAGAAGCATTGGCGGTGGCCCGGCGTATTCAGGCAAAGAAGACATACTTTATACACATGAGTCATGATATGGGCTTGCATGCGGAGGTTGAAAAGAACCTTCCGGAAAATATTCACCTGGCGTTCGACGGATTGGATATCTATGTTTGATTATCGGTGAAATTTTTAGCAAAAGTTTTGTTTTCTTTGTAGAAATTATTATTTTTGCACCTAGCCGATAAACAGCGAATATTATGAAACTTCGTACGATAGTGAAAATAGCGATCACATCTTCTGTTGTACTTTTGTGCTCAGGTTTCGCATTGTACTCTTTTTTTAGACTGTCAGCAGCTGAAGGGCAGAAAGACTTTAATCTTTATGAACTGGTGCCATCCACAACTTCAGCAGTATTCGTTACTGATGACGTGCTCGAATTTGTAGCAGAAGTCGATGAGCTGACTTGCAGTAAAAATCAGCAATATCTTTATGTATCCAAACTCTTTTCTTATCTGAAACAGAGTCTTTACGCCCTTTCAGAAGATACTCCCCACGGTTTAAGCCGGCAAATGAATCAAATGTTGATTAGTTTCCACGAGCCGGATAACGAACGTAATCAAGTGCTCTATTGTAGATTGGGAAATGGGGATAAGGAGTTGGTAAACAGATTTGTACGCAAATATATATCCTCACTTTATCCGCCGAAAACATTTATTTACAAAGGAGAAGAGATAATTATTTATCCAATGGCGGACGGTGATTTTCTAGCCTGCTATCTGACATCCGATTTTATGGCATTGAGCTTTCAGAAAAAACTGATTGAGAACGTTATTGATGCGTATAAAAGTGGAAAATCGTTGGCTGATGATTCTACCTTTACAGGAATACGTGCTCCGAAAAAAAGTGCGGCGGCCGCTACCATCTATACCCGTATGCAAGGGATGATGGGATGGACGGAATTTGACATGAAAATGAAAGATGATTTCATCTATTTCTCCGGCATCACTCACGATGCAGACACTTGCTTTGCGTTTATAAACCAGCTTCGCCAGCAACAATCCGTCAAGGGATTTCCGGGAGAAGTGTTGCCGTCTACTGCTTTCTATTTTAGCAGGCAAGGGATTACGGACTGGGTGTCTCTGCTTTCTTATGGAAATGCCCAGGGACAGAGCGTGCCTGCCCGCACGAGTGAAGTGCAAAATAGGGATAAAGAGTTTTCACGCTATCTGATGGAAAATGCCGGGCAGGATTTGGTTGCCTGTCTCTTCCAGCGTGAAGATACTTTGCAGGATGCAGCAGCAGTCTTGAGCCTGTCGGTGGCAGATGTAACGGAAGCCGAACGAATGCTTCGTGCCCTTGTTAATGCAGCTCCGGCGGACGAAGGAAGAAGGAATCCACGTATAACTTTTTGTTATACTGTAAATAAAGCGTATCCTATCTATCGGTTGCCTCAAACAACATTGTTTGAACAACTAACCAGTTTTGCGGAACCAACCTTGGATGTATATGCAGCCTTCTATGGCGGGCGCTTGTTGCTCGCTCCTGATGCGGATGCTCTCGCGCATTATATTCGCCAACTGGATAAAGGTGAGGTGCTCAATGGAGCGATGGCCTATCAGACAGGCATGGATCATTTGTCCGATTCCTACCATTTTATGCTGATGGCGGATTTCGACCACATATTCCAACAATCAGAAAATCACGTTCGTTTTGTACCGGATTTCTTTCTGCGCAACGCCGACTTCTTCCGTCATTTCACCTTCTTTGTTCAGTTTGCCTGTGCAGATGGAGTGGTATATCCTAATATTGTTTTGAAATATAAATCAGAATAAAAAATCATCGTTTGTCTGCGATCATTTTTCTGAAAACCTCCATAGCTTTTGGCTGGATTATCCATAAACTTTGCCTGCTTCCTCCATACATTTTCAAGATGCTGTTTATCGTTTTTTTGCTCCATTGACCCATACTTTTTTGTGTGCGTTCTGCTTTTGGAGAAACGCCTTTTTGTTTTTTTTCTTTTTGCATTTTTGCCGTTTTTATATGTGTGCTTATAATAGTCCTATGGTCAGCTTATTATGAGTGATTTTAACATTTGAATCTGTAAAATATACAGAAAAATTCACAGAAAATACGTAAAATATACAGAAAAATTCATCCCCCATTATAAACAAAGAAATAAATAAAAAAACTTCTTCTTCTGAAGATGAAAAAGAAGAAGAAAAAGATTTGTTTTTTTTCGGGAGAAAAGGAGATAAAAAAACTCCCGATGGAGTTTAATCCTATCGGGAGTTTTTTATGCTTATTCATCGAACGAATGACTTTCGGTTTAGAATGGCAGATCGTCTTTGGCATCGCCCGGAGTAAATTCCGGCATAGCCGACGGAGCTGGAGGAGGAACGGGAGAACCGGAAGCCATTGGAGCACCTGCGCTAACACGCTCTACTTTCCATGCGCGGATACTATTGAACCAGCGATCATTCCACTGACGGGCGTCAACGTCGAATGATACAGTCAATTCTTCGCCCATTTGAATGTTGAACTGCTCGATTTTGTCTGCGCCAAATACGTCGAAGCACATTTTACGTGGATATTGGTCGTGGTTTTCGATAACGTACTCTTGTGATTTCCACTCGTTGCCGCTAGTTTTTGAAACTCCGCCTCTCGGGGGGAGGATAGCGATGATTTTTCCTGTAAATTCCATTGCGATAATTTTAAATTCTGCGGCGAAGTTACAATTTTTTAGTAATATCCCTCGCACAATACCTGTTTTTTTCTTTTGTTTTTATTGGGCAGCCCAAATCTTTTTTCGTAACTTTGTGCGATAGAACATTTAAAACTTAAATACACGAAAATATATGAAATTTATCGTTTCAAGTACTGCTCTTTCCAGCCATTTACAGGCCATCAGCCGTGTTATTAATTCAAAAAATGCGCTGCCAATTCTCGATTGTTTCCTCTTCGAACTGGAAGACGGAACTTTGTCTGTGACTGTATCCGACAGTGAAACAACGATGGTGACTACCGTAGAAGTGAATGAAAGCGATACGAACGGGCGTTTTGCCGTAGTAGCGAAAACATTGCTTGACGCACTGAAAGAAATTCCGGAACAACCACTCACATTCGATATCAATCCGGATAATTATGAAATAACGGTGCAGTACCAGAACGGAAAATACAGCCTGATGGGGCAGAATGCGGATGAATTCCCGCAATCGGCTACACTGGGGGATAATGCTGTCCGTGTAGAAATGGAAGCAAGCGTACTTCTGGGAGGTATCAACCGTTCGGTGTTTGCTACTGCCGATGATGAACTTCGTCCGGTGATGAACGGTATTTATTTCGATATTACAACAGAAGATATTACAATGGTTGCTTCGGACGGTCATAAACTGGTGCGTTGCAAAACGTTGGCAGCCAAAGGCAACGAGCGTGCAGCCTTCATCCTTCCAAAGAAACCGGCTACATTGCTAAAGAATCTTTTGCCGAAAGAACAAGGCGCAGTGACCATCGAATTTGACGAACGCAACGCTGTATTCATGCTTGAAAGCTACCGGATGGTTTGCCGCCTGATTGAAGGACGTTACCCGAACTACAACTCGGTAATTCCACAAAACAATCCGCACAAAGTGACCGTAGACCGCCAACAGTTGGTAGGAGCTTTGCGCCGTGTGTCTATCTTCTCGTCACAAGCCAGCAGTTTGATTAAACTTCGTATGCAGGAAAACCAGATTGTGATTTCCGCACAAGATATTGATTTCTCTACTTCTGCCGAAGAAACACAAGTTTGCCAGTATGCAGGTGCTGCAATGAGTATCGGTTTTAAATCGACGTTCCTTATCGACATACTGAACAATATTTCGGCAGATGAAGTAGTCATCGAACTTGCAGATCCTTCACGTGCCGGAGTAATCATCCCGGTAGAGCAGGAAGAAAACGAAGACTTGCTGATGCTGCTGATGCCGATGATGCTAAATGATTAATGTTAATTCACCACAGAGGACGCAGAGGACACAGAGGATAAATTTGAATATTTATTAAATAACCCTCTGTGT